>CAXTNS010000106.1:0-12564 GCA_964245465.1 uncultured Thermoanaerobaculia bacterium | reverse complement strand
CGGCGCCGGAACGTGCGGGTCACCGAGGTGTAGTCGACGCGGACGCGCTCCTCCATCTCCTTGCCCGGCTGGAAGGTGACGACGTCGCCGTATTCGGCGAACAGGGAGTAGCCGGGGCCGAGTTCGTGGTCGATGCGGACGCGGAAAGCGTCCGCCAATCTCCCCGGCGAGGAGGTCGACGAGGTGGCGAAGAGCTGGAGCGAGGTGCGGGTCGACAGGGCGAAAAAAGCGTTGACCTGCCGCCACTGGTCCGGCTCGCCGCGTTCCGGCCAGCGCTGGGCGACCTGCGCCTCCAGCCGGAAATGCTGGCCGGCCAGCCAGGAGACGGACGTGAACAGCTCGTCCTGAGCGAAGCTCAGACGGCTTCCGGCGCGGAAGAGCCCCGTCTGGTGCCGCTGGTAGCGCCCCCGGACCTGCATCCGGCTCCACCCCGTGCCCGCCGTCACGGAGTCCGTGCGGCTGCGGAGCCCCGCGCCCTCCGAGCGTACCGTCTCGAGGAAGACGCTGGAGCCTGAACGCAACGGAATCTGCAACGAGAGGGTCCGGCCCGTGAGCTGCCGGTCCGGCGGGCCGCCCCGGGAGAAAGCCCCCTGAAGGGACAGCCCTCCCGGCAGCTCGAAGGAGCCGGAGAGCCCCGCGCCACGGTCCTGGAAACGGCCCGAGGTCTCGCGGAGGTAGCCGAACAGCCTCAGCCGCTCGCGTTCCAGGCGGCCATTCAATCCCCACGAGCCGTTGGAGGCCAGCTCACCCCCCAAGGTTGTAAAAACGCCAAGACGGGCCTCGTCGCTGTAGGTGATCACGGTCCCCTCGTTCCCCGCCCGCGGATCGTCCAGATACACCGAAAGCGCCGGCCAGGACGCGCGGTCCGCCACGCCGCGCCGCCACCGGAAGCGGGCGCCCCGGGCGAAGCCCCAGACCTCGGAGAACAGGTCTCCGGCCTCGCCGCCCCAGCCGCGTTCCGGGTCCGTCAGCAGGACGTGGCCGCTAGGGAAGTCGAGCCCCATCGGCCCCGAGGTGAGCAGGGTGTTGGCCGCCGTCTCGATGCCCCGCGCCGAGCCCGTCGCCGTCAGCTCGGTCCCCCAATCGGCCCCCGGCACGGCGCCGATTCCCAGACTGAGCCGCAAGGTGTCGTGGTCCGGAGGGAGCAGGACGCTCTGGCGGGCACGCCGGGAGGATTCGCTGTCCCGGCCTCTCGGGGGAGCGGGCTTCGCGACCGTGAACGCCTGCCAGCCCGACGGAGAGGGGCCGGACGGCACGGCAGGATCGAGAAAGGCCGCCGTGCGGGCCTCCGGATCGAAGACGAACCGCAGCCCGGCCAGCTCCGCGACCGCCGCCGCGGGGAGATAGACGGAGGGTCCTTCAACGCGGAGAGGCCGCTCCAGCTCCAGGAGCCGGCCCGGCATGGCGAGCCGGGTGTCGCCGGCAGTGCCCCGCCATTCCACGCCGGCTCCGGCCCGCACCGTGACCTCCCTCCCGGCGACCCGCACCTGCAGGCCGAGAGAAGGGCCGAGGGCGGCGGCATCGACCAGCAGCACTCCCCCCGTGAAGAGGGGGCTGGCCTGCCGGGTGACGTCCAGGCCGCGGAGAGAAACCTGCCAGCGAGTCTCCGCGAGAACGCCGGCCGCCACCCCCGGCGCGAGCAACGCCAGGAGCCCCAGCGCTCTAACGCGCCGGGACCAGGAGATCACGGCCAACCTCGAGCTCCTTCTGCAGACCCAGGTAGTGGTCGAGGCCGATGTCGAGGAGCACCGTGGCAAGATAGCGCCCGGGCGGCAACTGGGACGCACCGGGCAGGGAAGCTGTCAGAACCCGGCACTTCGTGGGTCCCGTGAGCACAGTCGCGCGCGGAATGACGGCTGTCGCCATCGCAGGCATCGCCGCCTGGCCCGGCCGCCGGAGCTCCAAGCGGCCCTCGGCGCCGAGCGGTGCGTTGCCGGTGTTGCAGACCTTGAAACGGGCCTGTCCCTGGGAAATCTCCACGCTCTGGATCTCGGCCGCCCGCTCCACGGGTTCGAGGTTGATGAAGACCCCCACCGATACCGAGGAGAGGAACCGCACCTCGACCCCGGAATGGGCATCGAGAGGATCCGGGACCTCGTCCACGGTGAGGACGCACCAGTAGCCGCCGGGGCCAGCGGACCGGGGCACGGCGGCGGTCACCCGGATGTCGAGCAGACCGCCGGGATCGACCGCCGTCTCCACCGGATTGAGCGAGAGCCAGGGCCCGCAGGAGCGCGGCAGGGTTCCCGCCGGCTGATAAAAGGACTGGCTGCCGTCCTCGCTCGTCCACCAGTCCTCGGCGCGGGCCTTGAAATGAACCCTCTGGCCGCCGGATGCCAGGCGGAGCTGGAACCCGCGGTTGACAGTCTCGCCGGGCCTCGCGTCGATCTTGATCGACTCGAACCGGGACGTGAACTCGATGGCCCGGGCCGGAACGAGTCCGGCGAGAGCCAGGATGGCAAGGAGCGGCAGGAAGACCTTTTTCCTCATGGCGATCTCTCGGACTAGGTCCCGATGCTCTCGAACTTCCAGGTAATGGCGAGCGTATGGTTGCCGGAGCGCTTGACCGTACCCTTCGCTCCCAGAGTGAAGACGAGACCCGTGGTGCCGCAGCTCGCGGTGTCGGCGTCGCAGGTGGCCACCTCGTTGTAGGCGCTGTTGCTCAGCGTGCCCGTGGCGCCGGTGGCGTTCGTCCACGTGGCGGCATTCCAGGTCACGTCGCCGGCCGCCCAGGTGGTGGCCCCGGCGACAGGCGGGGTGAAGTTGGCGGCGTTGGCCTGGATCGAGACCTTGAGCTGCTTGGTGGCGGTCGCCAGCACGATGTTGCTCACCGTCACGGAAGCGGCGCTGGCGGCCGTGCTGCTGCCGACATTGCTGACGTTGAACGTCACGCCCGCCGGCACGGTCACCCGCGCCTGCTCGGCGACGCTCGACGTCAGGGTCGTCGTCTGGCTGGTGTCGGGCAGCGAGACCGTCGTCTGGGCGAAGGCCGCTCCGGCGCCCGCCAGGACGAGAGTCCCCAACGCGGCAAAAATCTTTCTCTCGAACATGATCGTTCCTCCCTGATAAGTCGGACAAGTCTTTGGTGGCATGGAAGCCAGGCTGGAACCCGGAAAGAGCATGGTCCGTGCCAGGGCTTCAGCCCTCGCGCTCCCCCGGAGAGAGGCCGGACGAGCCGTGTGAAGCCCGTCTGCCGTCCAGACTCCGTCCGGATCCTGGACATCCGCGGGCGTTCGGTTCTCACGAATCTGGAGCACAATAGGCGCCACGAATCGACGGGGTCCAGCCTGGCGTCCCGGGTCCCTTGAAGACCCCGCGGGGAGAACCATGAGCGAATACGTCGCGTCTTTGATGGCGGAGGTGAAGGCGAAGAATCCGGCGGAGCCCGAGTTCCACCAGGCCGTGCAGGAAGTGGCCGAGTCCCTGGCACTGGTCTTCGACCGCCACCCGGAATACCGGCACAACAAAATCCTGGAGCGCATCCTGGAGCCCGAGCGGGTCCTCATGTTCCGCGTCCCCTGGCAGGACGACCAGGGACAGATCCACGTCAACCGCGGTTTCCGCATCGAGATGAACAGCGCCATCGGCCCCTACAAGGGCGGCCTGCGGTTCCACCCTTCCGTCAACCTCGGCATCCTGAAGTTCCTGGCCTTCGAGCAGGTCTTCAAGAATTCGCTCACCACCCTGCCCATGGGCGGCGGCAAGGGCGGATCGGACTTCGATCCCAAGGGCAAGAGCGACAACGAGGTGATGCGTTTCTGCCAGAGCTTCATGAGCGAGCTGTTCCGCCACATCGGCGCCAACACGGACGTGCCGGCGGGCGACATCGGAGTCGGTGGCCGCGAGATCGGCTACCTCTTCGGCCAGTACAAACGGCTGAGGAACGAATTCACGGGCGTGCTCACGGGCAAGGGGCTCAACTGGGGCGGCTCGCTGATCCGGCCGGAGGCCACGGGCTACGGCTGCGTCTACTTCGCCCAGGAGATGCTGGGCACGCGCGGCCAGACACTGGAGGGCAAGACCTGCCTAGTCTCGGGCAGCGGCAACGTGTCCCAATACACGGTGGAGAAGCTCCTGGATCTCGGCGCGAAGCCGGTCACCCTGTCGGATTCCAACGGCTACGTCTACGACGAGGCGGGGATCGACCGTGAAAAGCTCGCCTTCCTCATGGACTTGAAGAACGTCCGCCGCGGCCGGATCAAGGAGTACGCGGACAAGTACGGGACGGCCGTCTACACCCCCATCGACCCGAAGCTCGACCACTGCGCGCTGTGGAATCACAAGGCCGACTGCGCCTTCCCCAGCGCCACGCAGAACGAGATCAACGGCAAGGACGCCACCCACCTGCTAGCGAACGGCGTCTACGTGGTGGGCGAGGGGGCGAACATGCCCTCGACCATCGACGCCATCAACCAGTTCGTGGACGCCGGCATCCTCTACGGTCCCGGCAAGGCCGCCAACGCCGGCGGCGTGGCCACCTCGGGGCTGGAGATGTCCCAGAACAGCGTGCGCTATCGCTGGCCGCGCGAAGAGGTGGACGGCAGGCTCCACCGGATCATGAAGGACATCCACAGTGCCTGCGTGGAGACGGCGGACCGCTTCGGCACGCCGGGCAACTACGTCAACGGGGCCAACATCGCCGGCTTCCTCAAGGTGGCCGACGCGATGATGGACCAGGGCCTCGTGTAGGCAGGAACGGAGCCCCCCCTGAGAGACGGTTAAGCCGGCACCGTGCTAGCCTCCCTCGGGGGGTCCTCCCATGGCCAGTTCCCTCGTCCGCGCGGGTTTCAGCGACTACCAGGACCTGATGCGCTACCGCATCCTGCACATCCTGCTGGTGGCGACCCCCTACGACCGCTTCCTGCTGGAAGAGTCCGGCGAGCTCTCCGAGCGAATGTTGGGCGAGTTCCGCAACCTGGACGTCCACTACGCCCCCGGCCTGACCGGCGTCTCGACCGGCGCCGAGGCCCTGGACCGGGTCCGCGGGCAGGAGAGCATCAACCTCATCATCACCACTCCCCACGTGGCGGACATGCACCCGGCCCGGCTGGCCGCCCAGGTCCAGCAGATCCGCGACATCCCCGTCGTGCTCCTCGCCTGGGACCCCTCGGAGCTGAACGGCCCGGCAGCCCTCGGGGACTCTTCCATCGAACGGGCCTTCCTCTGGCAGGGCGACGCCCGCATCCTGCAGGCCATCGTCAAGTCGGTCGAAGACTGGCACAACGTCGAGCACGACACCCGCTCCGTGGGCGTGCAGGTGATCCTCCTGATCGAAGACAACGTCCGCCAATACTCCTCCTTCCTGCCCTTGATGTACGACGAGCTCCTGGACCATTCCCAGCGGGTGATCACCGAGGGACTCAACCTCTCCCAGAAGATCCTCCGCATGCGGGCCCGTCCCAAGGTCCTCCTCTGCACGAGCTTCGAGGAAGCCAAACGGGCGTTCCAGGCCTATCGCGGCGACGTGCTCGGCATCATCTCGGACGTCGAGTTCCCCCTGAAGCCCGGCGAGCAGCCCCATCCCGAAGCCGGCGTCCGCTTCGCCGAAGAGGTCCGCGCTCAGTACCAGGACATCCCCCTCGTCCTCCACTCCTCCAAGCCGGAGAACGAGCGGCTGGCCCGCCAGGCCCGCGCCCGGTTCCTCCTCAAGGGCTCCCCTCACCTGCTGGAAGACCTCCGCAAGGTGTTGGTCCAGGACTTCTGCTTCGGACCCTTCGTCTTCCGCCGCGAGGACCAGGAAGGCGAGGTGGACCGGGCGGACGACCTGCGCAGCCTGGAACAGAAGCTCCGCACGATCCCGCCGGAATCCCTCTTCTTCCACGGCCGGCACAACCACTTCTCCCGCTGGCTCAAGGCCCGGACGGAGTTCGCCGTGGCCCACGCCCTGCGCCCCCGCAAGCTGGAGGATTACAAGGGAGACGCGGACAAGCTCCGCTCGGACCTCATCCAGGCCATCACCGACTACCGCTTCGAGCGCGGCCAGACCGTGGTGGCCGACTTCGACCGCGACCACTTCACCGGTTTGGGAGAATCAGGAAGCGACTTCTACCGCATCGGCGGCGGCTCCCTGGGCGGCAAGGCCCGGGGGCTCGCCTTCGTGCGCCGGCTGATCGCCCAGCACAGCCTGCGCAACCAGTTCGACGGCATCCGCATCGCCATCCCCACCACGGCGGTCCTGGGCACGGACGTCTTCGACCGCTTCCTGAACACCGCCGGCCTGCGCGCTTTCGCCATCGACTCCCAGGACGACGGGGAGCTCTGGCGCCGGTTCCTGGAAACCCCCTTCCCCGAGGAGGCCGAAAGGGATCTGGCGGCGTTTCTCGAAAGGGTCCGCCAGCCCCTGGCCGTGCGCTCCTCCAGCCTGCTGGAAGACTCGCTGCACCAGCCGTTCACAGGTGTCTACGACACCCTGATGCTGCGCAATAACGCTGGCCGCCTCGAAAAGCGCGTCCGGCAGGCAGTGCTGGCGGTCAAGCGGGTCTGGGCCTCCACCTTCTCCCAGCACGCCAAGGCCTACCTCCAGGCCACGGCCTTCCGTCTGGAGGAGGAGAAGATGGCCGTGATGCTCCAAGGCGTCGTGGGCGCCGTCCATGGCCCCCGCTTTTACCCCGACCTCTCGGGAGTGGCACGGTCCCACAACTTCTACCCCTCGCTGCCCATGAAGGCGGACGACGGCATCGTGGCCGTGGCTCTGGGTCTGGGCCGCGCCATCGTGGAAGGCGGCGCCTGCCTGCGCTTCTGCCCCCGATACCCCAAGCACGTCCCGCAGCTCTCCTCCGTGGCCGACGCCCTGAAGAGCACCCAAAGAGATTTTTGGGCCTTGCGCCTGGATGGAGATGAGGATGACGACCTCTCCATGAGAGAGGAGTCCTTCGGCCTTGACGCCGCCGAAGCGGACGGCACCCTGGCCACCGTGGGCTCCACCTACTCGCGGGAGAACGACGCCATCTACGACAGCCTCGCCCGTCCGGGACCGCGTCTGGTCACCTTCGCCCCCATGCTCAAGCATGGTCACTTCCCGTTACCCGAAATCCTGAAGACGTTGATGGAAGTGGGAAGCCAGGGCCTGGGTGCGCCCGTGGAGATCGAGTTCGCGGTCAACCTCCAAGCCAAGCCGCGGGAATTCGGCTTCCTTCAGGTACGTCCCCTGGCCCTTGCCCGGGAGATGGAGGTCATCGAGCTCGGCGAAGTCGAGCCTGGTACAGTCCTCTGCTGGAGCCAGAGGGTGATGGGCAACGGCCGGATCGAAGGAATCCGGGACCTCGTCGTCGTGGATTTCCAGCGCTTCGAAAGGTCCCGCAGCCGCGAAGCCGCCGCCGAGATCGGCCGGCTGAACAATCAGCTCCTCTCGTCAGGCATCCCCTACGTGCTCATCGGCGTGGGGCGCTGGGGCTCGCGGGACCCCTGGCTGGGCATCCCCGTGACCTGGGACCAAGTGGCCGGAGCCAAGGTCATCGTCGAAGCCGGCCTGCGGGACCTCAAGGTGACTCCCTCCCAGGGCAGCCACTTCTTCCAGAACCTGACCTCCTTCAACGTCGGCTACTTCACCATCAACCCCGAAGACGGCCAGTGCCTGCTGGATTGGGACTGGCTGGACGCCCAGCCGGCCGAAAGCGCCCAGGCTCACGTGCGCCACCTGCGCCTCCCCGAGCCCGTGCTGGTGAAGATGAACGGGCGGAAGGGGGAGGGGGTGATTCTAAAAGCAGGTTGATGTTCTATACTAACCGACGTGAATCAGTCTCTTTACAAGGTTAGCCCCAACGAGCTGCCTCGATATACCCTCCGGGAAGCGGCTCACTATCTCCGCATGCCGGAGAACACCTTGAAGCGTTGGGTTTCTGGAAGGCTGCACATCGTCGCATCGAAACAAACTTCTCGAGAGCTCTTGATCCAGAGGCCGGATCCGGGCGATTCCCGCCTGTCGTTCTCAAATCTCCTGGAAGCCTACGTGATCGGCGCTCTCAGGAAGCAGTATCACGTCAAGATGGACGATGTACGGGAGGCTCTGGCCTACTCCCGGGAAACGCTTGGTGTTGACCGCGTCCTCTTGAGCAAAGAGCTTCGGGTGATCCCAGGCAACGTCTTCCTTCAACACCTCGGAAAATTGATCAACGTGGGCCGGGGCGGTCAAGAAGGAATGCCCGAGATTCTCGAAGCCTATCTCCAACGGATCGAATGGGATCTGAGCGGCACGCCTCTCCGGATGTTCCCGATTACACGCCTCGACTACCGGGACGCCCCCAAGCTCGTCACCATCGATCCCGTTGTTGCATTCGGGCGGCCGGTCCTCGAACGGATGGCTATCAAAACCTCTACCATCGCCGAACGCTTCAACGCTGGCGAATCTATAAGAGCAATTGCCGAAGACTACGATCTAGAGGCCTTTGAGGTTGAAGAAGCCCTCCGGTACGAAGCCCTCGCTCTCGCTGCATGACCTGACCTTTTTCACGGATCGTGATCTCGGCAAAGCGATGCCGGGACTTCTGCGGCAGAACGGCTTGAAGGTCGAGCGCTACTTCGATCACTTTAGGGAAGGAGTCAGAGTAGAAGACAACCGCTGGCTCGACTTCGCCTTCCGGCAAGGCTGGGTGGCGTTGTCGCACGACGACAACATCCGGCGTGATCCGGAGGCCATACGTTGTGTCATGGAGCGGCCGGGCCGTCTCTTCATCATCCGAGGCGCCGTGCCAACCCTGGAGTTGGGCGAGATCTTCCTGGAGGCGAGAGCTTCTGTCCTGCAAGTCCTGGATCGCAATCAGGGTCAGTCTTTCATTGCCAACGTCCGGCGCTCCGTTCTCCAGGGAGGGATCGTCCGATGCGCCGCGCACCCCATGTTGACGTACGAACAATGGGTGCTTGGAAAGGGGCCGCGAGAGGACTGAGAGTCCTACCCCCCCACGATCCGCCGCAACAACGCAATATTGTCCCGGTGCCCCGTCAACCGAGCCGTCACCTTCCCGCGAATCGGATACCCCACCAGATACAAATCCCCGATGATGTCGAGAATCTTGTGGCGCACGAACTCGTCCGGGAAACGCAATTCGGTATTGAGGACCTCGTCCTCCCCCACCAGGATGAAGTTGTCGAGACGGCCTCCGGAGCCCAGGCCCAGTTCGTTCAGCATCTTCAGGTCCTTCATGAAGCCGAAAGTGCGAGCGGGGGCGATCTCCCGCTTGTAGTCCTCCGCGGAAGCGAGGGTGAACTCATAGGCCTGCTCGCCCACGGGCGGCGGATAGCGCAGGAGGTACGAGACCGAGAACTCCTCCGCCGGCTCGATGGACAGCACCTTCTCGCCCCCGTTCACCTCGTAGCGGCGGTCGATGACGATCTCCCTCTGAGGCTCATCCTGATCGGCCACTCCGATGTCCTCCAGGATCTTGCAGAACTCCAGGGCCGAGCCGTCGAGCACCGGGATCTCGCCGTGTACCTTGATGAGGAGGTTCCCCACCCCGTAGGCGTGGAGAGCCGAGAGGAGGTGCTCCACGGTGCGGATGTTCTCCCCTTCTCCAGACAGCGTCGTGGCGTAGTCCGTCTCCGCCACGGCGCGGACGTGGGCCGGGATCTCGACGCCCGTGGGCAGGGTCACGAAGTGGATGCCGCTGTTTTCCGGCAGCGGCTGGAGGACCATGCCCGTCCGCTGCCCCGAGTGGAGACCCAGGCCGTAAACCACCGTCGAGTGGCCGATGGTGCGCTGCCGCCGGCCTGTGTCGACCAGGAGCGGCAGGGCCGGGGGAGAGGTGAAGCGGCGCTCGAGGTCCGCGGGGTCAGCTCGTTCGCGGAGGACCGGCACGGCTCCCACCGTGCCCTCCTGGAGGGTGCGCTTGTAGGCCAGAGCCCCGGAGGCGGCGTCCACGGCCCGCTTGTAGGAGAGGGGCTTCTCCAGGTAGTCGTAGGCCCCCATCTTGATGGCTTTGACCGCCGTGGAGGCCGTGCCGTGCCCCGACATCATGACCACGGCCGCCGTGGGATCGGCCTCGCGCAGGGCCCCTAAGGTCTCCAGGCCGTCGCGGTCGGCCAGCCAGATGTCCAGGAAGACCACGGACGGCCGCTTCTCCTCGTAAAGGGCGAGGGCCTCCTCGCCACTGGTGGTGGTGAGGGTCTCGTACCCCTCGTCGGACAGGATCCCTCCCAGGGTGGAAAGGATTCCGGGTTCGTCGTCCACGATCAGGATCAGCTCAGGCATCGGTATCTCCCAGGGGCGAAGGATACTGTAGGGGCGGCCCCGCGTGGCCGCCCTACCGAGGCCGGAATCGGGTATAGATGTGGCAGTCCAGGAACTGGCCCTCTTTGAAGACGCTGCGCCGCGTGGTGGCCTCGTATTCATAGCCGGCCTTCTCGAGCACCCTCCTGGAGGCGGTGTTGGGAGCGAAGATCCAGGCCTCCAAGCGCTCGAAAGGAAAATTCTCGAAAGCGTAGTCCGTGAAGTGGCGCAGGGCCTCGGCCGCGAAGCCGCGGCCCCAGACGGCCTCGCCGAGCCAGTAGCCCACCTCCGAGGTAAAGCGGGCGACGTCCTCCAAGGGCATGAGACCGATGCCGCCCACCGCCTCGCCCTCGTGCTCGATCGCCAGGTTGTGCGGCGGATGCGAGTCCGCGGCACGGCGCGCGATCCAGTCGTCGGCATCCTTCCGGGTGTAGGGATGGGGGAAGCGGTCCCGCAGGTTCAGCCAGACCTTGCGGTTGTTGGCGTGACGCACCATGGCGTCCTCATCACCTGCCCGCCAGGGACGCAGAACGAGACGCTCCGTTTCAATCCTCATGGGCCTCCAGTCTACCGCGTGACAAGATAGCCATGATGACAGACGAGCCCCTCCCGTCCAGACCGGTCGCCGAGCTCACCTCGGCCGAGGTGGCGGATGCCATCACCCGCTCGTTCGAAGGCTATCTCGTCTCTATCCGCTTCACGCCGGAGGCCTATGAGCGCCGCTTCCGCAACGAGCACCTCGATCCCTACGCCAGCCGCGTGTACGTGCGGGACGGCTCCCTCATCGGCATCATGCTCGTCGCCCGCCGGGGATGGACCCGCCGTGTCGCGGCCATGGCCTTCGTGCCCGAGGCGCGGGGTCAGAAGCTGGGCCAGCGGGCGCTGAGCGAAGTCCTAGCGGAGGCTCGGTCCCAGGGCGAGCGGACCGTGATGCTGGAGGTGATCGATGGGAACGCATCCGCCATGGCCCTTTATACGAAGATGGGATTTCGTCCCCTCCGCCGTCTCGTAGGCTACCGCTGGGAACCCTCTCCCGGACCCGAGCTGGACGCGCTGACGGAGATCGATCCCCTGGAGGTCTCGCGGGCCGTCTGCCGCGAGGGCGAGGAGAACCTGCCCTGGATGCTCTCCGTCGAGACGCTCGCGGGCGCCGTCCCCCCGGTCCGGGCCTATTGCCTGAAAGACCGCCTGGAAGGCCGCGCCTTCGCGTTGACGGGAGATCCAAAGGCGGAAAACTTGACGCTGAACGCCCTCGTCGTCCCCCGTGCTCACAGGCGGCGGGGCTGGGGCTCGCGCATGCTCCAGGCACTGGCGGCGCTCCATCCCGGCCGTCCCTGGCTCGTCTCACCCATCGTGCCGGAGGAGCTCGCGCCCGACTTCTTCGCGCGGCCCGGATGGGAACGCAACGCCATCAGCCAGTGGGAGATGCGGCTGGAGATCTGAGCCGGGCGGCCAATCAGGACACCAAGGACGGCAACACGTCATCCACCGCGCGTCCGTGGTGTCCTTATCGTCCTTGATTCCACCGCCCCTACTCATACCGGATCGCCTCCAGAGGCTCCACCGCCGCCGCCCGCCGGGCCGGCATCCAGCTCGCCAGCAGGGCCACGGCCGCCAGCATCACGGGCACCACAGCGAACGTCACGGGGTCCGTGGGGCTCACGTCGAAGAGCAGGGCGAGCATCAGGCGCGTCACGGCCAGGGCGGCGGCGAGCCCGATGCCAATCCCGATGAGCGTGATGACGGCCCCCTCGCGGAGCACCATGCGCGAGATGTCCTTTCGGGCCGCGCCCAGGGCCATGCGCACCCCGATCTCCCGCGTGCGCTGGGAGACCACGTAGGAGATGACGCCGTAGATGCCCACCGAGCCCAACAGCAGGGCCACCGCCGCGGCGATCACCAGAAGCAGCATGGTGAAGGACGTGCGCGCCATGGAATTTTTGACGACTTCCTTCATGGGACGCACCCGGGTGAGCGGCAGGTTGGGATCGAGCGACCCGATGGCCTGGCGTACCGGCCCCGTCAGGGAGGCGGGAGCGACCCGGCCCTTGATCACCAGGTAGAAACTGCGCGGCACCCAATCTCCCTCCCCGGTCATGCCGAGCCGCAGCACGGGGAAGTAGACCGACTCCCAGGGCTTCTCGTGCAACCCATGGTCACGAACGCTCCCCACTACGCCGACGATCGTGTGCCAGACCTTCTCGTCCGGCAGCCCCTGGGTCAGCCGCTTGCCGAGCGCGCTCTGATGGGGCCAGAAGCGGCGGGCCAGGGCCTCGCTCACGACCACCTCGTTCGACCGCTTGGCGGGATCGATGCGGTCGAAGACCCGCCCCTCGATCACGGGAATGTCCAGGGTCTCGAAA
>CAXTNS010000105.1:13564-13857 GCA_964245465.1 uncultured Thermoanaerobaculia bacterium | reverse complement strand
GAAGTAATCGATCTGATCGGGCCGGACGCCGCTCTCCTGGAAGCGCAGCTCTTCGACGATCACATACTGGACCTCGGTCGCGGTGACGATGTCGGCCACGAAGGTCACCGGCTCGCCGGCCTTGAACTTGCCGCGGACCTCTTCCAGGAACGCGTCACGCGCCTCGTCGCCGTAGAGGCTCCCTTCGATGGCCACGCGCACGGGGCCGGCGTTGAGATCCTGGAAGACGCTGCCCGCCCGGCCCGGCACCGGCAGCTCCGCGAACACGCGCCGCTCCGCGCTGCGGATCGCGG
>CAXTNS010000105.1:9786-13554 GCA_964245465.1 uncultured Thermoanaerobaculia bacterium | reverse complement strand
GCATGGGCTTCACTTTCATGACAGGTCCACTCCGTGGCGCCGCGCCTGCTCGACGAGCGCCTCGTTGATCAGGTCCGCCAGCGTCTCGGCGTCGAGGTGCGGCGGCCCGCCGGACTCCGGAAGAGCCGGCGCCGGTTCCGGTTCAGGTCTCCCCATCTCCGGGCCGGGGAACCGGGCCTTCCCCTCGCCGTCCGTAGCGAGCGCCGTCGTTCGAGACGGAGAGGTGGAAGATTCCAGCGTGGGGAGACCGGCGCGATCCGGAACGGAGGCTCCCAGGTCCAGGGCCGTCCCATCCTGCCGCCGCAGGGCGCGCTCCGCCAGATCGTTCAGCAGCTCCAGCGGGCGGCCGGTCCCCTCGGCGAGATAATTCTCGAAGGGATCGGATCCTCCCGATCCGGCCGTCAACGGCGATTCCAGGGCTCTGCGGGCTGGCAGGACCGGCGGGAGATCGCCATCGTGCCTCGACGATCCGCCTACTGCCGCGCTCCCCGGAGCCACCGCCTCTCGCGGGCTCTCCGCAACGGAGGCCAGGCCCGCTGGATCCGGCAGGGCTCTAGCGTCCAACGCCTCTGCCGCCGGGACGGGAGAAACGGTCTGTCCCGCCTTCGCCGCCGCGAGCGGTCCCGGAGCCTCTGGGACGGCTCTTTCCGCAATCCCCTGTTCCTCCGGCCACACATCCTGGGATTTCAGGGACAGCAGGTCGGACAGCGACAGACCCCGCTTCGAGGAAGGCGCTCCGGGATGGGCACCCTGCACGATCCCGGGAGCCGCCGGAGCGGACGGGACCGGGTCCGCCTTCCCACCCTGCCGCCGAAAGGAAAAGACCGGCGGTGCCGTCTGGGCGGGCTGAGCAGGACCGGTCTCCGTGCTGATCGTCTCCCTGGTGATCACGGGACGGCTCCGGGGCGGCGCGGCGGTGGGCCTCAGGGCAGCCGGCGGCTCGCCGCGCGGCGGCACGGGAGGCACACCCGGCGCCCGGCCCGCCTTGTGGATCGGCCCCTCCGTGCGCCGGGCCGGAGCGGAAACGGCACCTCCGGGCAGCCCGGCGAAAGGCGAGAACGTCACCATGGGAAGGTCCGCGGGCGAATCCAAGAGAAACCCGAGCAGTTCCTCGCCCGGCGAGGAAAGGCCCATGGAATCGTCGTTGGGCGCGGCCAGGTCGCGCACGGCGGTGCGGATCCCGCGGATCTCCGCCCGCCAGGCATCAAATTCTGGATTCCGGCTGCTCATGACGCGGGCTTCTCCCGCAGCATCTGGAGGTGAAGCAGGACCTGGCCCAGCGTGAGCTCTCCCACCTGTTGCGGCGTCCAGCCGAATTCACGGGCCAGCACGAAGGCCGCCTTGGCAAGCGGGGCCTCGGCCGCCGAGGCGAGCTGATCCGAGGTCGCCGCGATGCCGCTGATCCGGTTGACGTGATGGAGCAGGAACTGCACGAGCCCCACGGGCAGGGCGGAGACCTGGGCGACGTTCATCGCGGGCTCCACCAGCGCCCGCTGGACCATCAGAGTGGCGAGCAGCGAATCGCTCTCCCGGGCGGCTCGCGAGACGAGTTGGAGGTCGCGCACGGTCAGCGGCCGGAGCTGCACCGTACCGCCCTCTCCAGCCCCGTTCCCGGCGCCGTTTCCGGGATGGAGGATAGCCTCCGGCACCTCCACCTCGAAGGTGAGGGCGCTGCCAGCGAGCAGCTCTTCAGCCGAAAGCATCACCGGTCCTCCCCGCTCCGCCTCACGGCTGCTCGTCCGCGACGCTCACGTAGAGCGCCTGGAAGCCGACCGCCTCCATCAGGAAGTCGTCCTCGGGCAGGTCGTAGACCCAACTGTCGATCTTCACGTCGTGGAGCGTCACTGTGTTCCGGACGCCCGGAGTGGCGGCGTTTTCCGCCAGCAGGGTGATGTTGAACGATGGTTGCGCCCAGCTCGCGGCCGGCCGGCTGCTCGCGGCCTCGCCCAGCATCAGCTTGAGCATGGCGCCGTTGATCATGGCGCGGCCGATGGTGCCGCGGATCGTCACGTTGCCGGGGCGCAGCTCGGTGGCATAGCGCTGACCGATCTCGTGATAGGCCCGCACCTCGGACTTCACCTCCACTCGCACGTTCTGCACCCGGCCGACGCTGATCAGATCGTAGGCCGTGAGCACCTCCTGGGCCTTGTCTCCCTCCGACCCAGGGGAAGCTCCAAGTGTGATGGACCCGTCCGCTCCCGTGAAAACGCTTGTATTGGCCATTGTTCCCTCCTACTGGAGAACCAGGGTTACGGCGATGAAATCGATGCTGAACGTGGGCTGCAGGACCACGTTGACGATGGCCCGGCCCGCGATCTCGTCCTGCCGTGTCGCGGTTACGTCCAGGGTGTATGCGATGAGTTGCTCATCGGACACCATCGTGTCCAGAAGACCAGCGATGGCTCCCTTGAGCGCCGACCGTACCCGCTGGTTGTTGAGCCGGCCGATGAACGGATTGGCGGCCTGGCGGATGCCGGCCTTCGCGAAGTCGGTGATGCGCCGGGTGGTGACCTGCTTAAAAGGACCGTTCGTGGCCATCTCCGTGGTGATGCCGCGGACCACCCGCACTCCCTGGCGCTTCTCCAGGACGAACACGCCCGCATTGATCAGTTTCTTTTCATCCCCATAGGAGAAGCGCTGCGCCAAGTCGCTCACTCCGGACAGCACCTTGTTGGTGGGGCTCGCCTCGGGGGTCAGCGTGCTGATCAGACCGGCCACGGCCGCGGCCGTGTAGCCGCCGGGAAGGTCGACCATCTCGAAGACCCTCGTGTTGTTCTCCTCCCGGACGGGCTGGAGCGCGCGGATGGCGGGCGCCGCGAAAATGAGACGGTCATTGGCGGCGACCTGGGGGATGATCTCGTCGGCCTTGGCCTCGTCAGAGCCGATGACCGCGATCAGATCCTTGCCATTGTTCTCCGCAGTCTCCAGCAGCGGCGGCAGCACATTGAGAGCGAAAGCGGTCGAAAGTTGCGGCACGATCAGGATGTTCACATCCTCCTTGACCACTTCGGCGAAGGCGTCCGAGTAGTCCGCGACTGGGGGCTGGGCATCATTTGCGCCCAGAGGCAGCGCACGCGCGTAGACGGTACGGGCGCCGTTGCGGAACAGCACCTCCAGAGCCCGCACCAGGTTGAGCTTGCCCTCGGACAACAGGTCATAATTGCCGAAGATGGCACGCGCCTCCTCGAAGTCCGAAAGCGTGTAGGTGCGGTTGAAATTGTTCGGATCGCCCGCCTTCGCCGCCGTTCCCACGATGCCGACGTTCCCGGCCGAGATGCCGCCCGCGCTGATCAGCCCTTCGGCCCGGACGCGGACGAACACTCCGGGAACCACGAATTCCGATAACGAAAATGACTCTGCCATGAGGGTCCCTCCTGTCGTTTGCGCTCTAGAGCTGCACCGCGCTGAAGCGGTAGAAGAACGCCTGTTTGTTGTTGCGGCTCATCAGTCCCACCCGCCCCGGCGCGGCGAGCGCGGTGTCGCGCCCTTCCAGGATCCGCTCGCCGTCCAGATAGACCTGGAAAACCGGCCCCTCCACGACGACCTTGGCATCGTAGAGCCGGCCCACCTCGAATCCCTTCGTCTTGTCCAGAGCCGGCGTTTCCAGATCCTGGAAGGCGCCTGCCACCTTTCTGCCCAGGACGCGGTATTTGCGCTCGGCGTCCTCGTTCATCAGGAAGAAATAGAAGTTGTTCTCGTCCTGCCAGCGGAAAACCAGGCCGATGCCGCCCGCCGGGGGCATGCCGTGTTCCAACGCCAGGAGGAAAT
>CAXTNS010000105.1:0-9776 GCA_964245465.1 uncultured Thermoanaerobaculia bacterium | reverse complement strand
TGCCGCCCGCCGCTCCCGAGCGCAGGGTCGCCCGCAGGAGGAAATCGCTCACCGGTGGACGCGCGGGAGCGGTCCGCAGGACCAGATAGGTTCCGGGTTTGTTCGGATTTTCGGCGACCGACCCGCTGGTGATCCCGGAGGTTTCCTGGATACGCTCCTCCGCCTCATTCTCCAGCCATTCCGAAGAGGAGCGGGTCGTGGCCAGCGTGTCGTCGACGATCTCGAACGATGGCATTGAGCCGGTCCCGAAGTCGGCGCTGAACAGGCGGAACGAAGGCTTGCCCCGGCCGAGCTCGAGGTCGACGGGGACCCGCTGGATGACGTCTTCAGCTTCAACCGGGCGCTTCAGGAACTCATAGAGGACTTTGAATTGAACCTCGCGCTCGGCCACTCCCGCGGTCGCCGCGGCGGGCTTCGGACCGAGCGTTTCCAATTCGAGGCGGAGCACTCCCTGGCTCCGCAACGACCGGCGATCGGCGGCGAGCAGGGCGCTCGTCACGGCCGACACGGCCGAGCCCAGCCCGTCGACGCTGGCGGCCTTGACCGCCACCCGGGCCGAGGCCTCCAGCCGCCGGCCCACGATCTCTCCCGCGGGCTCCTGGCTCAAACCGACGAATCCGCCCAGGCCCGTGGGCACGATGCGCAGGGGATGGACCTCCAGCGTGGGAGCCAGCGCGGGGCTGTCTCCCGGAGGCAGCAGCTCCTCCAACGTAGCGGAAAGTCTGTCCATCGCCTCGACGCCAATCGCGTCCATGAGCCTCTCCTCATGAGAGATCCAAGTAACGCTTCAACAGGCGGTCCGAGGAGCCCAAACGTTACAGGAGCCCCAAAGTCGTAGAGACACGAGGGGTCTTGCATCCGCCGCCAAGTCCGCCAGCGCATAGGGACAATTAGTTCGAGTGAGGATCTCGCCGTCTTGGCTCTTCGCGCCGGCTCTATCTCGTCTCTTGCCGACCTTGAGCTGAGGGAGTTCGATGCTCGCGGGGATGCTGACGGTCCCAGGCCCGCACTCCCAGATCCTTCTCCGTACTCAGGATGGCGAGGGACGGAGGTCCGTAAGGTTTCGCCCGGCTGTCCAGGAGTGCTTCCGGGTCATTCCGGAACGTTGTCGCCTGGGAACCACTCGTGGGGGAGCTCGATGGCGGTGGCCCCGTCCCAATCCGGCTCCTCCAGGACACCGTCGACATGGACCGGAGAAGAGGTCCGGGTAACCTCAGTAGCCGCGACAGCGGCTCCGGTAGACAGGCCAAGGGCAAGGAGGGCGGCCAGCGCCCCCCCGGCATCGGTCCGCTGTCATGGCTTTACTCCCTGGCTCCGCGCTCCAGGAGGAGCCGCTCCACGTCTCGATGGCCGCCACGGCGCGCCATGCTCAGCGGGCTCCGCAACTCGCCTCCGGGATCGCTCGGGGACCGGTTCACATTCACGCTCACGTTGGGATAAGCCCCGGAGTCCAGCAGCAGGCGGACGACCTCCAGATGCCCCTTCCAGGCCGCCTGAATCAGGGGGTTCTCGTCTCCCGGAACCACCTGGTCGATATCGGCTCCGGCCTTGAGGAGCAGGCGGACGACCCCGGCATGTCCTCCTTCGGCGGCGGCGATGAGGGGACTGCCATCTCCCGAGACGCCGAGGTTGGGATCCGCGCCTTGTTCCAGCAGGAACAGGACGATCTCCTCACTTCCTTTTCCCGCGGCGGCGATGAGCGGCGAGCCGTCGCCGGGAACGGCACCATTGGGATCAGCGCCCTGTCGCACCAGGAAGCGGACAGCCTCGAAGTCGCCGTGCTCCGCGGCCTCGATCAGGGCCTCCTGCTTTCCCTCCTCGAGGCCGCCGGCAACCCCGCCGGTGATCCCATCAGTGATCCCGCCGGCAATCCCATCAGCAATCCCGTCGTCGACTCCACCTTCTACTCCCTCCCGGACCGCCTTCTGCATCGCGGACCGCTGCTCCGCCCGCACCAGCCGCGCCGGTGCCACCAGCAGGAGGAGGATCAGGGCTGACACTGCGGCTCCGGCCACGGCGATACGGCCCGGGCGGCCCCGGCGGCGGCCGGGATCCAGGATGGACGCCACACGGCTCGCCAGCCCGGATGGACGGGCGAAGGCCACCGCCTCGGCCGGACGGCGCGATGCGTTCCGGACCTCCCGGGCGAGGGCCACCAGACGTCCCGCGTATCCGGCAGGACCGGTGCCGGCGCGCAGCACCTGGTCGTCGCACGCGAGCTCCGCTTCGAGCAGCAGGCGCCGGGAGAGCAGCCAGACCAGGGGATTGAACCAGTGCAGGGCACGGGCGGCGCGGGCGATCATCTGCAAGGGCCAGTCGTGCCGCCGCACGTGCGCAAGCTCGTGAAGCAGGGCCTCTCGGAGCTGTGCATCTTCCCACCCGCGGGCAGCCTCCGGCAGCAGCACCACCGGGCGCAGCCAGCCGAAGGTGACCGGCACGGCCACCGCCTTGGAGATGCCGAGGCGCACGGTCTGCCGGACTTTCAGACGTCCCCTCAACTCGTCGAAGAGCTCCAGCCAGTCCTGGGGCGCGGGAAGGGAACCAGCGTACAGCGCGGTCAGCCGCCAGACCGCCAGGAGCAGGCGCGCCAGGAGCAGCCCCGAGACGGCCAGCACGAAGAGAGCGAGGCCGGCGGCGGTCGGCAGCCTCAGGTTCGTGGGCGGAGCCGCTCTCTGGACCGGCTGGGCCGGGCGCGAGATAACGATCTGCGAGAGTCCGTGTCCGTCCTGTGCAGGCCCCGTGACGGCTACCGGCTGTGCCGGCTCCACGGGCAGCACGGCGAATTCACGGGATGGCAGGGCCACCATCAAGACCGGCAGGAGCAGGAGGGAGCCGGCGGCGAGGACGAGCAACAGATGCCGGCTGGCGGCCGAGGCGCGACGCAGGACGGCGATCATGCCCAGCACGGTGAGGGAGATCAGGGCTCCCTTCCCCGCAACTTCGAGGGCCACGGAGGGAATCGCCAGGGTGAAGATCTCGAATCTCATACCTCCTCCTTCCTTTTCTCCTTGGTTTCTTCGATGGTCGCCGCCAGCCGGTCGAGCTCCTCCTCGGAGAGGTCCTCGGCCGTATCGAGCAGGGCCGTGATGGCCTCGACCGTGGAGCCGCCGAAGAACGTCTGCACCAGCCGCGACAGGGCCGAGCGCCGCTCCCGGGCCTTGGAGACGGCCGGGCCGTAGACGTAGCGCAGCCCTTCCTCCCGGTGGCGGATGTAACCCTTCTTCTCCAGGCGCGTCAGCATCACCCGCACCGCCGAGTAGCTCGGCGGCTCCGGCAACCGCTGGCGCACCTCCTCCGCTGACGCCTCGCCCAGCTCGAAGAGCGCGTCCATGATCTGGCGCTCGCGCCGGCTCAGCTCTCCCTGGATGGATCGTGCCATGACCGTCCTCCCCTGAGGCCCTGCGACATCTGTCTCCTTATGCTACATATGTAGCACCTAGCGGTCAAGCCCCCTGATCAGGGGCATTCGAGGTTCTTCCGGTCGAGTCGGGCTAGACCATCCAGTCGCCTCTAGGGGACTTCAGTTCTGCGACACTGGCGTTGCCCCCTCCCTTTGGGGTATAGTCACGACAACGAAATCATCAAGTGAGATCGAGGCGGGGAGGAATACCCTCCTGTGAATAGGGGAGATGGGTGAATCCTATATCTGGGCAGGCTTACCGAAACCACACCTGGAGTCTGAGAGAGTTCCCGCTGATATTCCTTCTTGGCTGCTGCGGAATTCGCGGAGGCTGTCAATGGACGCAAACGTAGCAAACGTAATTGCTGCCGTCATAACCGCGGTAGCCTCAATCGCGGCTGCCGTTCTGGGCCTGCGGGCTGGAAAACCCCCCAAACAGGTCAACGAGAAAGCAGAGCCCCGCCAGAAGCACCGCCCTGGGGACGTTCCACCTCTGGCCACGTCAAAAGAGGCGGACAGGGATGGGCGCACACCTGCGGAAAACCTGCGACTCAAGCCGGCCCGTCTAGGCGAGGTGCTGATTGTAGATGATCAGGTCCAGGACGTGCAGCCCCTGGTCGAATGGCTCAAGAATCGAGGCTACTCCGTCGTCCTCGCCACCAGCGAGTCCGCTGCTCGTAAAATCCTGGACGAGGTCGATGAGGGGAAACGTGCCTTCGCCTTGGGACTGATCGATTCCATGATTCCTGTGCGAGACATGGCAGAGCTCGGAGACGAATATGACGCCACGGCCTTCCTGGAAGCCTCCGCCGACAGCGGAATTCGTCTCTGTTACTACGCACGACAGAGCCTTTTCATTCCCGAGTCGAAGCTGCCCTTGGTCGTCTATACGGGCCGCGAGGATGACGAGATCCAACGCCGGATGCGTCAAATTGGAATTCCAGTCATCAGCAAGTCCGGCGGCATTTTGCCCTTCTTGGAGAAGACGCTCTTGAAGTCGAACCCTGACCAACTTTATTCACAGAAAGGCAGGTCCATGAACCCTCGAAGAAAGGATTGCAGAATCCTCCTCTTGGATGACGTTGATGAAGCCAGGAAAACCATTCACGACTTCTTGACGGAAGCCGGCTTCGGTGTCAAGTCCGTCGAGCTTTCTTCCGAGTTGCTCCATGCCCTCTCCAGAGACACCTACAACACCGTCGTCCTCGACATCCAGTTAGGAGACGAAAGCACAATCGGCGAGACCTTGGAGCTCTTCGAGCAGCTCTTCCCCCAGACTACGTTTCCCCACGCCGCGGTCACCGCAGACCTCGGGGTCACGGCCGATGACTCTGTTTCAGGGCGATATCTGCTGCCCATGATCAAATCAATTGCCCCTAAGACAGAAGTTATCGTCCTTACAGGAGCTTGGGAAGGCAGTGACGACGAGCACTTCCTACGCACATGGGGCAGGTACAGTACTGTGCAGAAGATGGCACCCGACGAATCTTTCGGGGATAAGAAGAAAGTTGCCGGGCTCGACAAGGAGTTGGTTCAACTGCTAGATGAGATTTGTGATCGACATGACAAACCGTGAAGGGAGGGGTATGCACGCAACAAGTCAGAATGTTGATTTCCAGGGAATTCTTGCGGCCTACAGCAAGAGCTTTGTACTAAGGGACTATCTCGCCTCCCAACTCTCCAGCACGCGTCTCAAGAACGTTCCGACCGCCCGGATGGAGGTGCTCTACCTCAATCCGGAGCAGGGGCTCCTTGAGCAGATTGCAGAAGTGGGTTTTGACACGACCCTTGAATCCATGAAAATCCGCCCGATCCCGCCTGTCATAGAGGATAGCTTTGGCGGAATCGGTATCTGTGCGTACT
This sequence comes from uncultured Thermoanaerobaculia bacterium, assembly GCA_964245465.1. Lineage (GTDB taxonomy): Bacteria > Acidobacteriota > Thermoanaerobaculia > Multivoradales > UBA5704 > DATARR01. The sequence goes on along the minus strand of CAXTNS010000105.1, from coordinate 4,513 downwards.
CAGCCGTGCGGGGCGAGTCCGTGCTCGTCCCCTACATACGATTCGACACCCGTTACAAACCTGTCTTGAAACAGGACAGCACCCAAAGCGAACTCGTCGTGCCCGTTGTGCTGGGAGACCGGACAATCGGCGTGCTCAACCTGGAAGCAGATGTTCCAAGGGCCTTTGGAAACCAGGATCTCGAATACTTCGAGAGCCTGTCCCCGGTATTGGCCCTAATGATCGAATATGAAACCTACCGCCATGGCGAAGAGTTCCTGAAAGCGGCTTTCACCTCCATTTCTACCCTTAGCGATCGTGACACCATACTGAAAAATTTCCTGGAATCTGTTTTCAACCTTATTGATGCCAGTTGCACAGGCTGCGTGCTCGTACCTCTTCCAGGCAACGACAATCATAGTCGCATGCAGGTCATCGAGAGCCGGGGCTTCCCCATCCAAGCCAACGAGACATTCGAAGTCGGTTCTTCACCTGTCAAGATGGCGTTGGAAAGTTTACATGGGCATTGCTACTGGTCCAGAGATCTTGGCCCCAATACCTACGAGCCCGAAAACGACGAGGTGAGCTCTGAATTCTCAGTGATCCTGAGAGTGGGGCAAACGACCATGGCGGCTCTCTATGCGAGGAGCCAGGCATACGCCATTTCCGAGCGCTACCAGCAGGTTATAAAGAGACTTGCCGATCATGTCGCCGCGCTCCTCTTTGGTCTGGACCAGAGGGGCAAGAGCGAACGCGAGAAAGCGATTGAGTCCGTTCTTGATACGGTGCAGCATGAGGTGCATAACGCTCAAAGCACTTGGGGATTCCTGCTCGATAACATCCGCGAGGCCAGGGTTCCCGAAGGGACTTTACACCTCGCAAAGAGCATCCAAGAACGATTGGGACGCATGCACAAGATGGTGTCTGGATTCCAGAAGCCGCCACGCCCGGTGCAGTTCCGGCACGTCATCGACCGCATCGAGATTATCGCGCGGAATCTGGAAGTCGATCTCCAGTGTATCGGTGATTTCGATTTTGAAGTCTCTGGCAGCGAAATCGGTTTCGTCTGGTTGCTGGAGAACCTTGTCCTGAATTCACGCAAGCATAACAAATCTGAGTCGCCGGTAAGAACTTGGATTAAAATCGAACAGGAAGCAGGTCGCGGTGTCTTGAAGTATTGGGACAACGGTCAAATGCCCGAGCCTCTCAACGATTCTATGATCCATAAGACTGGACGGAAGGGACTCAAGCTCGTCGAGGCTCTTTGCGAGCGCTATCACTGGAAGTTTAATCGATCAAAGACCGAGAACAATGCCCCTCTCTTCGAGTTCCGGTTCGATTTTCTGTAGAGCTACTCCGGTGTCACGTACGCCGCCGTGATGCCGCCGTCGACCAGGAAGGTGGCGCCGGTCGTGAAGGAGGACTCGTCGGAGGCGAGGAACAGAGCCGCCTTGGCGATCTCGTGGGCTTCGCCGAAGCGGCCCATGGGGATGTGGACGAGGCGGCGCTGGCGCTTCTCCTCGGTGTCCAGGTACTTCATCAGCAGGGGGGTGCGCAGCGGGCCGGGACAGAGGGCGTTGACCCGGATGTTCTCGCGGGCGTGGATCGTCGCCAGTTCCCGGGTCATGGCGAGGACGCCCCCCTTGCTGGCCGTGTAGGCGAGCTGAGGGGTGGCGGCACCCAGGATCGCCACGAACGAAGCCGTGTTGATGATCGATCCGCCCCCGGCGCGGCGAAAGGCGGGGATCCCGTATTTGCACCCAAGAAAAACGCCCTTCAGATTGATGTTCATCGTCAAATCCCAGACATCCTCCTCGGTCGCTACCGCGTCGTCGTCCTTGGGATGGGAGATGCCCGCGTTGTTGAACATTACGTCAAGCCGGCCGCAGGCCTCTTCGGCGACGCGGACCATGGCCTCGGCGTCCGCCGCCTTCGAGACGTCCGCGCGAACGTAGTATGCCTCGCCCCCCAGGGCCCTCAGCTCCTTCAGGACCGCATTACCCGCTTCGTCGTTCACGTCTACGACCACAACCCGGGCCCCTTCCTTGGTGAACAGGAGCGCGGTTTCGCGGCCTATCCCTGAGCCGGCACCGGTAATGAGAGCGACTTTGTTTTTCAAACGCATGGGAGTTCTCCTACGCCCGTTCAAAATACCTCGCCCGTTCCCAGCACGTCACAACCTCGTCGAACTTCCGCTGCTCCGTGCGCAGGAAGTGGAGGTAGTGCTCGGCCACGTCCTCGCCGAACGCCTCGCGTGGCAGATCGCTCCGCTCGAATTCGTCGATCGCCTCGCGGAGCGTGCCTGGCACCTGCTGCAGCTCTTGAGCCGCATAGAGATCGCCCTGGAAGATCTCCGGCGGCTCGATGCGGTTCTTGATGCCGTCGAGCCCGGCGGCGAGAGCCGCGGCGTAGACGACGTACGGATTCGCGTCCGCGCCCGGGATGCGGCATTCGACGCGCAGCGACGGACCCCTCCCCACCACGCGGAAACCGGCCGTGCGGTTGTCGTAGCTCCAGGCGATCGTGGTCGGCGCCCAGGAACGTGACTGATAGCGCTTGTAGGAGGCTACGTAAGGGGCGTAGCAGGCGGTCAGGGCTCGCGCGTGCCGGATCCATCCCCCGAGGAACCAGCGGAACGCATCGCTCGCCTCCACCGGGCCGGTTGGACGGTCACCCGGAAAAACGTTTCCTTTCCCCTCCTTGTCCCACAGACTGACGTGCACATGCGCGCTCGATCCCGTGTGCTTCTCATCCCACTTCGCCATGAAGGTGACCGCCTTGCCCTGGGACCAGGCGATCTCCTTGGCCGCGTGCTTGTAGAGGACGTTGCGGTCCGCCTGCGTCAGGGCGTCGCTGAAGCGGAGGTTGATCTCCTGCTGGCCCAGCCCGGCCTCGCCCTTGCTGGTCTCCACCGGCACGCCGCTCTGATCGAGATGGCGCCGGATGGCCCCGATCAGATCCTCTTCCTTGGTGCCCTGGAAAATGTGGTAATCCTCGTTGTACGTCCCCATGGGCCGCAGGCCGTGATAGTTCTTCGCCCGCGCCTCCGCGAAACTGTCGTCGAATACGTAGAGCTCGATCTCCGTGCCGCCCATGACCATGAAACCGGCCTCGCGGGCCCGTTCGAGCTGGCGTTGCAGCATACGGCGCGGCGAGACCTCGGCGGGCTTCTCGTGATGATCGAAGAGATCGCACAGCACCAGGGCCGTCTTGGGCAGCCAGGTGGCCCGGCGCAGCGTCGAAAGGTCCGGAACACAGTGGAAGTCGCCGTACCCCGTCTCCCAGCTCGTGTACTTGTAGCCGGGGATGACGTCCATCTCCATGTCGCAGGCGAGCAGGTAATCGCAGGCGTGCATACCGCCCTGGGCGACCTCGTCGACGAAGTAGGAGCCCATGATCCGCTTACCCATCAGGCGGCCGTACATGTCGGGGAAGACCGCGAGCACCGTCTCGATCTCGCCGCGCTCTACGAGATCTCCCAGCTCCTCCCGGCTCAGCATGCCCTTTACGCTCATGTCTACTCCTCGGAGATGAACACGCTCTTCCACTCGCTGTAGTGGTCCAAACCCGAAGGGCCCAGCTCGCGCCCGACGCCGCTGCGCTTGACGCCGCCGAACGGCATCTCCAGATGTACGCTCCAGCTCGAATTGACCGAGATCACACCCGTCTCCACGGCCCGCGCCACCCGCAGCGCCCGGCCCACGTCGCGGGTCCACAGGGAGCCGGAAAGACCATAGATCGTGCTGTTGGCAAGACGGATGGCCTCCTCCTCCGTGTCGAACGGCAGGATGGCCACCACGGGTCCGAAGACCTCCTCCTGGGCGATCTCCATGTCGGGCTTGACGCCGCGGAAGACCGCCGGCTCGTAGAAGCTGCCGTGGTCATAGAAGCCCCCGCGCAGCACCTTTCCGCCGGTGCACAGCCGCGCCCCCTGCTCCACTCCGCGCCGCACGTAGCCGTCCACCCGCTCCCGATGCTCGGGGGAGATGAGCGAGCCCATCTCCGTGGCCTCGTCCAGGGGATCGCCCACGCGGAGGCTCTTGGCGCGCTCGACGAACCGCTCCACGATCTCCTCGTAGACCGGCCGTTCGACCAGCACGCGGCTCCGGGCGCAGCAGTCCTGCCCCGCGTTGCCCAAGGCACCGGAGATGGATCCTCCGGCCTTCTCCAGGTCCGCGTCCGCGAAGATCAGGTTGGCCGACTTGCCGCCCAGCTCCAAAGAGACCCGTTTGACGTCCCCGGCCGCCATCCGCATGACCTCGGTGCCCACCTCGGTCGAGCCCGTGAAGGCGACCTTGCGCACGTCCGGATGCTGGGCCAGCGCCGATCCCGCCGCGCCGCCCGGGCCCGGCACCACGTTGAGCACTCCCGCCGGCACCCCGGCCTCGGCAGCCAGCTCGGCCAGCCGCAGAGCCGTCAGGGGTGTGGCGGACGCGGGCTTCAGGACGACGGAATTGCTCAGCGCCAGGGCAGGGGCCACTTTCCAGGTGGTGATGGCGAACCGGAAGTTCCAAGGCACGATGAGACCGCAAAC
>CAXTNS010000104.1:13659-13944 GCA_964245465.1 uncultured Thermoanaerobaculia bacterium | reverse complement strand
AGCGCAGGACGCTGACGGTGAAGATCCCGGAGGGCGTGCGGGCAGGCCAGAAGATCCGCCTCGCCGGCCAGGGCAATCCCGGCTTCGGCGGCGGCTCGGCGGGCGCTCTCCTGTTGAAGATCGAGATCGCGCCCGACCCCCGCTACCGGGTCGAGGGCTCGGACCTCCACACCCACGTGCCGGTCTCCCCCGCGGAGGCCGCGCTGGGGGGGGGGGCCGAGGTGGGGCCCCCCCGGGGGCGCGGGAGAGTGGGGTTTCCGGCCGGAGCGTATGCGGGACGGAGGT
>CAXTNS010000104.1:12668-13622 GCA_964245465.1 uncultured Thermoanaerobaculia bacterium | reverse complement strand
ACCGAGCCCGTGAGACGGCAGGGGTTTAAAAGGAGAGCAAACCAATTATGGATATCAATAAACTGACACAGAAATCTCAGGAGGCGCTCCAGAGCGCCCAGACCAAGGCCCTGCGCTACGGCCACCAGGAGGTGGACGGCGAGCACCTTCTCCTCGCCCTGCTCGAGCAGCCGGAAGGGCTCGTCCCCCGCCTGCTCGCGCGCATGGAGGCGGCCACCGAGGCCCTGAAAAACGAGGTCGAGCGCGAGCTTTCGCGGCGGCCCAAGGTCTCCGGCCCAGGCGTCGAAGCGGGCAAGATCTATCTCACCCAGCGGCTCCAGCAGATCTTCCTGTGGGCCGAGGACGAGGCCAGGCGGCTCAAGGACGAGTACGTGTCCGTCGAGCATCTGCTGCTCGCCACGATCGACGAGGGCTCCGCCTCGCCGCTCGGCCGCATCTTCTCCGGCCTCAAGATCACCCGCGACGCCGTGCGCCGCCCTGACGGCGGTGCGCGGCAACCAGCGGGTCACCAGCGCCATGCCCGAGGTGGCCTACGAGGCCCTGGAGAAGTACGGCACCGACCTGGTCGCCCAGGCACGGCGCAACAAGCTCGATCCGGTGATCGGCCGCGACGCCGAGATCCGGCGGGTCGTCCGCATCCTGTCGCGCAAGACCAAAAACAACCCCGTGCTCATCGGCGAGCCGGGCGTGGGCAAGACGGCCATCGTCGAGGGTCTGGCCCAGCGCATCGTGCGCGGCGACGTGCCCGAGTGGCTCAAGGACCGCGCCATCTTCTCGCTCGACATGGGCTCGCTGCTCGCGGGCGCCAAGTACCGCGGCGAGTTCGAGGAGCGCCTGAAGGCCGTGCTCAACGAGGTCAAGCAGAGCGAGGGCCGCATCCTGCTCTTCATCGAGGAGCTCCACACCATCGTGGGCGCGGGCAAAACCGACGGCGCGATGGACGCGGGCAATCTG
>CAXTNS010000104.1:9710-12658 GCA_964245465.1 uncultured Thermoanaerobaculia bacterium | reverse complement strand
CTCGCCCGGGGTGAGCTCCACTGCATCGGCGCCACCACCCTCGACGAATACAGGAAGAACATCGAGAAGGACGCGGCCCTGGAGCGGCGGTTCCAGCCCGTGATGGTCGATCCGCCCACGGTCGAGGACACGGTCTCCATCCTCCGCGGCCTGCGCGAGCGCTTCGAGGTGCACCACGGCGTGCACTTCCAGGACAACGCCCTGGTGGCGGCGGCCGTGCTCTCGAACCGCTACATCACCGACCGCTTCCTGCCTGACAAGGCCATCGATCTCATCGACGAGGCCGCGGCCATGCTCCGCACGGAGATCGACTCCATGCCCCAGGAGCTGGACGCGGTGACCCGCCGCGTCATGCAGCTCGAGATCGAGGAAGCGGCCCTGAAGAAGGAGAAGGACAAGGCGAGCCAGGAGCGGCTGGAAGACCTTCGCCGCGAGCTGGCGGACCTGAAGGCCCAGGCCGACGCCATGCGGGCACAATGGGAAGCCGAGAAGCAGTCGATCGAGGAGATCCGTACCCTGCGGGCTCAGATCGAGCAGGTCCGCCAGGAGATCGAAGCCTCCGAGCGGCAGTACGACCTCAACAAGAGCGCGGAGCTGCGCTACGGCCGGCTCCCCCAGCTCGAAGCCCAGCTCCGGGAGAAGGAGGCCCAGCTCGCCGAGAAGCAGAAGTCCGGCGGCCAGCTCCTGCGCGAGGAGGTCACCGAGGAAGAGGTGGCCGAGATCGTCTCCCGCTGGACGGGCATCCCGGTGACCCGCCTGGTCGAGGGCGAGCGTGACAAGCTGCTGCGCATGGAGGACCTCCTCCACGACCGGGTGGTGGGCCAGGACGAAGCGGTCCGGCTGGTGGCCGACGCCGTCATCCGCGCCCGGGCCGGCATCAAGGACCCGCGGCGGCCCATTGGCTCCTTCATCTTTCTGGGGCCCACGGGCGTCGGCAAGACCGAGCTGGCGAAGACGCTGGCCCAGACGCTCTTCGATTCGGAGGACAACCTCATCCGCATCGACATGAGCGAGTACATGGAGCGGCACACCGTCTCGCGGCTGATCGGCGCCCCGCCGGGCTACGTCGGCTATGAAGAGGGCGGCCAGCTCACCGAGGCGGTGCGGCGCAAGCCCTACTCCGCCATCCTCTTCGACGAGATCGAAAAGGCGCACAGCGACGTGTTCAACGTGCTCCTCCAGATCCTGGACGACGGCCGGGTGACCGACTCGCAGGGGCGCACGGTGGACTTCAAGAACACCGTGATCATCATGACCTCGAACATCGGCTCGCACCACCTGCTCGAAGGGGTGACGCCCACGGGCGAGATCACCGAACGGGCGCGCGACCAGGTGATGAGGGAGCTGCGGAGCCATTTCCGGCCCGAGTTCTTGAACCGGGTGGACGACATCGTGCTCTTCAAGCCCCTGCAGCTCGCGGAGATCGAGAAGATCGTCGACCTGCAGACGGAGGACCTGCGGAGGCGCCTGACCGACCGCGGAGTGCGCCTGGAGATGACGGAGCCCGCCCGCGAGTACGTGGCCCGTTGCGGCTACGACCCGGTCTACGGCGCCCGTCCGCTCAAGCGGTTCCTCCAGCACGAGCTGGAATCGCGGATCGCCCGCGCCCTGGTCGCCGGCCAGGTCACCGAGGGCTCCGTGGTGAGGGTGGACGCCAAGGACGGCCAACTCGCCGTGGAGATCACGGCCCCGGCGCCCAAAGAGGAGGAGGTGCCGGTGGGAGCGTAAGAATCCTACCTTGCTCTGATGTGGTGGAAAGCCTGGCCGCGAGGCCGGGCTTTTCTTCCAGGAAGCTCAATAAGCTTTGTCTCGCGGAAGAACCCGCAGGATGAAAAGCGACGGACCAGCAGGGTCTTTCTGGAAGCGGACCCGCCAATCTCCCACTCGAAGACGCCACTCGGGAGGGTGAACGTCTTCCAACTGGAGAACGTCTCCAGCACCCGTCGAAGCAAAGCGTTCGACTGCGGAAACAATACGCTCCCGGATCTGAGGATCGAGCTTTCGCGCATCTTTCAATGCACTCGGCATCCAGACGATCTGCCAGCTCATCCAAGGCCCAACTCGCGCTTGACCTCCTCGTGGGAGAGGCCCTTCCCTTCGCGGACCTCACGACGAGCTTCCGTTAAACCGCCATCGGTATCGTCCTCGTCGGGCTCGTCGTCCAACGGCGCAGACATCAGGGCTCGAAGCACCGGATCCGATGTAGCCCTCAAAGCCTCAAGGACACGGATCGCCACCGGGAGATCTTGCTCGGGCAGGTCGTCGATCAGCCGGTGCAAAGCTTGTCTTCCGCCCATCGTCGTACCTCCGGCCCATAGTCTACCCGTCCTTACCTTATTCCGGGTCTGCCGTACCACTTCAGCGGTCAACGTCTCTCCGATCTCGATCGGCTCCCCCACCCAGAGTTTTCCTTTAGGGACAATCCTGACTCGCTGCAGAGCCGGCTCGCCTTCATCTCGACTCTCGCTCTTCATATCTCGAAGCTACCATTGGCCTCACCCGTGACGCAAGGACGAGCCTGCCATCGCCACTTTCTATGCTGATATGATCCCCATCCATGAGCTTCGTCCTGCGGATGTCCGACCTCCCCTCCACTCTCCACCTGTTGCCGGTGGACGGTTTCATGTTGCTGCCGGGAGCGTCTCTTCCCCTCTCCGTCACGTCTCCATTACGCCGACGGATCCTCGAAGCCGCGGAGGCGGCGGGTGGATGGGTTGGTGTGGTTCAGGGCCATCTGGAGGGGGAGGAGGCTTCCCGGGCCTTCGAGGTCGGTTGCCTGGGGCACGTCATCTCGCTCGAACAGAGCGAGATGGGGTTTCACTTCGTGATCGAAGGGCTGATCCGGTTTCGGGTGCGGGAGGATCTGCCTCCGGATGAGGGTATGCTCCGGGCCTTGGTGTCCTATGAGGAGTTCGCGCACGATCTCGATCCCTCGGAAGAGGGAGAGC
>CAXTNS010000104.1:7701-9700 GCA_964245465.1 uncultured Thermoanaerobaculia bacterium | reverse complement strand
CGCCAACTGGTACGCTTCATGGTCCAGACGGCCCCGTTCGCTCCAGCCGAGCGCCAAGCCCTCCTCGAAGCCCGGGACTTTCGGGAAATGATGGAGCTCCTGATGCAGCTCCTCGCCATGAATTTCCTCACCACGACGCCCGATACCTCGCCGCGGGCGCATTGAGGAGCCTCCCCCATTGCGGAGGGGCGGACGGTCTGGGATCATAGAGGCCGCGTGAAGCACGACAATCTGCCGACCGTGCTCCCTCTCTATACCCTGGAGCAGCCGCTACTGCTTCCGGGGACAGTCGTGCCGTTCGCCGTCGAGACGCCGGGCGAGCTCAACATGATGGACGATGCCATGGGGGGCGACCGCTACCTGGCCATCGTCCAGCCTTTGGAGGCCGACGCGCCCGCCGCCCGCGATCGCAAGGATGGCCAGCCGCCGATCTACTTCGTCGGTTGTGTGGGCTACATCGGCGAGTGCCATGAGACAGACGAGGACCGCTACCTCGTGCTCGCCGGCGGGGTGATCCGCTTTCGCATCATCGGTGAGGCGCCGCCCGAGCGCGGCTACCGGCGGGTGATGGTGGACTACGGGGAGTTCCTGGACGATCCCGATCAGGTGGAGACCGAGCTTGAGTTCCCCCGCCTGCGCGACCTGGTGCGCCAGCGGGTCGAGGACAACGAGTCGGATCTGGACCTCGAAATCATGGACAACATGGCGGGTACGGAGATCGTCACCGCCATCGCTCACGCCATCGCCCTCTCCCCCGCCGAGCGGCAGGTGTTGATGGAGACCCCGAGCCTGCGGGAGCTCGAGGACGTGCTCCTCCACCTCATGACCGGCCCGTCCGGCCTGCCGGGGTTCCACCTCCAGTTTTCGACGCCGAGCTAGGGCCGGTCAAAGGCAAGGACGCGGTTGTACTCCGCGTCCGCCACGTACAGGTTTCCCAACGCGTCGAAGGCGAGGCCGATAGGACGTAGCAGACGCGCCGCGCTGGCGGGCGGCACCTTGCCGAAGAGCGGCGAGGTTCCGCCAGCAGCGAAATCAGAGTGCCCGAAGACCCGGTCGGCCATGGTGTCGCTCAGAGGGTTCTCGAAGACGAGCAGTCGGTCGTTCGTGGAGTCCGCCACGTAGAGATCTCCCCCCGGACTGATGGCGAGGCTATTAGGGCTGAAGACCAGGGGGTAGTCGCCTCCCCCGGAGCCGCCGAAACGGCTCGGGCCCGTGCCCGTCAGCCGGGTACGGAAGCTGTCCTGCCCCAGGACGGCGTCCGGAAGGGTGTCGGACCGAGCGGCGTCCTTGAAGATCAGAACACGGGCATTGTTGGAGTCGGCGACGAAGAGGTCTCCCTGGGGATCGACGGCCAAGCCGCTCGCGGCATAGAAGTGGACGTTGACGCTCCCGTCCTCATAGCCGAAGCAGAGGGTGTCCGCGCGCGGCTGGAAGCGGTTTCCCCGGTTGCAGGCACCCTGGTTGAAGCCGGGCTGGCCGAAGACCTTGTCGGCGACCGGGTCCTTGACCGGGTCGAGGAAGAAGAGCACCCGGTGGTTGTACTGATCGGCGACGTATAGGTTGTCCCGCGAATCGAAGGCCAGGGCTCCTGGGTAGCAAAGGCTCCGGGCGCTGCGGCCGCCCTTGTTGCAGGTCCGGGAGGTGAAGGAGCCGCTCTGCCCCAGGACCCGGTCGGCGACGGCGTCCGTCTCAAAAGGACGGTCGAACTTCAGCACCCGGTGGTTCAAGACGTCCGACAGCCAGAGGTTGCCGCGTGAATCGACCGCCAAGCCCCCCAAAATGTTCGAGTCGGCACTCACGCAGAAGCGGCTGGCGGTGACCGCGGTACCGGCGAAGTTGCAGGTCCCTGGCCGGCGCGGATCATCCCCTTCGAGGACCAGGTCCGCCGGGGCGCCGTTGGTGAACCCGGCGGCGTCCCGCCAGCCAAGGACCCGGTTGTGCGCGTCCACCACGTACAGGTGGTTCGGAGAGGAGATCCGGTCCACCGCCACCAGGGTCG
>CAXTNS010000104.1:5490-7691 GCA_964245465.1 uncultured Thermoanaerobaculia bacterium | reverse complement strand
GTGCTGCCCGGACCGATAGGCGCCGGCACGCGGGAGACGTAGAAGCCGCCGACGGTGTACAGGTTCCCGGCCGGGTCGAAGACCAACCCTCCCTGGCCGTAACCCGGCAGCACGACGTCCGGTGTCAGATCGGTCGCGAGCGGTTGGTGGAAGATCATGAGATGAGGACCACCGAGACCGGCCGGTCCGAAGTCCTGCACATACAGGTCTCCTTGCGGGCTGACCTCGACATCGTTGGGATCGCACAACCGGTTTTGCGGGCGCGGATTATTGAAGCATTCTTGCTCCGTCCCTGGCTCGATCACCCGATCGGGTTGCGTATCATGGGTCAGAGGGTCGTCGAACTCCAGAACGCGGCGCGTTCCGGCAGGATCCACCATCCACACGTTGCCCGTGCCGTCCACGCTCAGGCCTTCGTTGTAATTGGACGCGTACCAGGCAGGGTTCTGGGGGGAATTCCCCCGCGAGGTGAAGTCCGGCGGCCCGAAGACGCGGTCCGCCACGCGGTCCGTGGTGAAGGGACTGTCGAATTCCAGGACCCGGGAGTTGAACACGTCCACCACGTAGAGGTTGCCGCGAGGGTCTACGGCCACGCGGCCCGGCCAGCAGAAATTCGTGGCGTTGGGGGGCGCGGGACAATTCTGCGCGGAGAGCACGTACGCGCCGAGGAAGAGAGACGGCTGGCCCAGCACCAGGTCGGCGGATTCCCTGGCGCGGAAGCGGCGGATGTCGGACCAGCCGAGCACCCGGTTCAGCCCGGCATCGGCCAGGTAGATCCGGTTGGGGCGGACCGACCGGTCGATGGCCAGGTCCGAGGCGGAGAAGATCTGGCCGTCCACGAAGAAAGGAACGGATGTCGAGAGCCGTCTCTGCCCCAGCACCCGGTCGGCAACCGTGTCCCCCTCCGCCGCATGGGCCGGAGCGGCCAGGAAGGACAGCGCGATTCCCAGGGAAAGAAGCCTTGCGAGTCTCGATGTCATGCTCATGGATGTACCCCTACGGCCTCTCGAAGGCGAGGACGCGGTTGTGCCACGTGTCCGCGACGTACAGGTTTCCCTGCGCGTCAAAAGCAAGGCTCGTAGGTCTATACAGGTTCATGGCGCTCGCGGCAGGCGGCGCCGTCTCGGGCGTTGGGTAACTCGGCGGATAGTACCCGCCGGTCTCGAAATCCGCGTGCCCGAACACCCGGTTGGCCTTGGCGCTGCTCAGGGGGTGCTCGAAGACGAGCAGCCGGTCGTTCTCGGGGTCCGCCACGTAGAGCTCTCCCCGTGGGCCGAGGGCCAGACCGACAGGGCCACGGGTGGAATAGGACTGATCCAGCCCTCCGAAGTGCCTGGGACCCAGGCCCCGCAGGCTGGTCCGGAAGCTCTCCTGGCCCAGGACGGCGTCTGCGAAGGTATCGGCCCTCGCCGCGTCCTTGAAGATCAGCACCCGGGCATTGTAGGAGTCGGCGACGTACAGGTTTCCTTGCGGGTCGACGGCCAGACCGCTCGCGCTGTAGAAGTGGGAGATGATGTCCCCGACCTCATATCCGAAGCAGAAGCTGTCGGCGCGAGGCCAGCAGTAATACTTCTGGCTCAGGCCAAAGACCTTGTCGGCGACGGCGTCCGCCAGGGGACTCCGGAAGAAGAGCACCCGGTTGTTGTACGTGTCGGCAACGTACAGGTTGTCGTGCGAATCGAAGGCCAGGGCTCCCGGGTAGCACAGGTCCGCGAGACCGGAGCCGCAGGCCCGCGTGGTCAAGGAGCCGCTCTGCCCGAGCACACGGTCGGCGACACCGTCCGCTTCGAAGGGCCGGTCGAGCTCCAGCACCCGATGGTTCTGCGCGTCCGAAAGCCAGAGGTTGCCGCGGGAGTCGACCGCCAGACCGCCCAGGTTCTCATCGGTCGCACAGAAATGCCTGGGGCTGACCCTTGTCGGAGCCGGCAGGCCGCCACAATAGTTGCCTTCCGGATCCTCTGGATCGTTCCCATCCAGGACCAGGTCCGCGGGAGCGCCATTGTCAAAGCCGGCGGCGTCCCACCATCCGAGCACCTGGTCCCCGTTCATGACGTACAAGTGGTTCGGAGAGGAGCTCCGGTCCACCGCCACCAGGGTTGGGGCTGAGACACCCCGGTTCGACCGCTCACGCCCGATCTGGAGGACAGGCTCCTCTTGGTTCAGGGCATCCTCGAAAACGCGGACACGGCTGTGCGTGTTCA
>CAXTNS010000104.1:4511-5480 GCA_964245465.1 uncultured Thermoanaerobaculia bacterium | reverse complement strand
GTTCAACAGCGACGACGCGGGACGCGAGACACCCGCGACGTAGAGGCGCTCCTCTGAATCCAGGTCCGGCCAACCGGAGGCGGGGTGCAGGTTTCCGGCCGGGTCGAAAACCAGTCCTGCCGGATAGGAAAACTCGTCCGGCAACACGCCGTCCAGCGCCAGATCCGTCGCGAGCGGCTGGCGGAAGATGAAGATGAGGTTCCTAGAGGAGGGCCTGTAGTCTTGCACGTACAGGTCTCCCTGGGGGCTGACCTCGACGTCAAACGGCTCGCACAGCCGGTCGTGCCGGGGATTACTGAAAGAGCACTGCTTCTCCCTCGCCGGATCGATCACCCGGTCGGCCTGCGTGTCGTGAGTCAAGGGATCATCGAACTCCAAGATACGGCGCGTCCCAACGGGATCGATCATCCAGACGTTTCCCGCGGCGTCCACGCTCACGTTCTGCAGGTAGTCGTCATCCCTCAGCAGATCAACGTTTCGGGAGACCCTTGCCCGTGAGGTGAAGTCCGGCTGACCGAAAACGCGGTCCGCCACACGGTCCGTGGTAAAGGGGCTGTCAAACTCCAACACCCTCGAGTTGTACGCATCGGCCACATAGACATTTCCGCGATGGTCCACGGCCACGCGGGTCGGCCAGCAGAAGCTCGTGGCACTGGGCGCCGGGCAGAACTGCGGGTAGTAGATCTGCGCGCCGGTGAAAAGAGACGGCTGTCCCAGCACCAGGTCGGCGGAAGCCCCGGCGCGGAAACGGTTGATGTCCGACCAGCCGAGAACCCGATTCAGCCCGGCATCGGCCAGGTAGACCCGATTGGGGGTCACCGACCGTTCGATGGCCACATCGGTGGCAAGGAAAACCTTGCCATCGACGAAGACATTCGTGGAGGTCGAAAACCGCCGTTGCCCCAGGACGCGGTCGGCGACCGTGTCTCCTTCCGCTGCGTGGACCGGAGCGGCCAGGACGGTCAGAGC
>CAXTNS010000104.1:0-4501 GCA_964245465.1 uncultured Thermoanaerobaculia bacterium | reverse complement strand
ACCAGGAGAGCTGAAGGAAACCACCTTGTCGCCTGCCTCATGGACGAAACCCTCGCTAGGGAGATTGTCGCTATGCTGGTCAAGCATAACATGGCTGTTGCCGCTCAGAGTCGCCCGTCTTCGAGGAACGCTATCCAGTCCGCCACCGCGACGCGGATTTCGGAGAGGGAGAGGACATAAGGCTTGGCATCCTCGTCCATCTCATCCTGGATGGCGGCGCCTTGAGGCGAGAGCGTCAAGGTGTGGGCGTTGCCGGTGCGTTCCCAGGAATCCACCCGGTCAGCCTCGACATCCTCGATGGCTTGCAGGACCTCGCGCGCCGACTCGGGGCTGTCCTGGAGGTCGCTTTCGAGGAAGGCAGCCACCCCTTTGCCCCTCCCCCGGCCGCGGGCTCGGGCGTCTCCGGCGTCGTCCCGATAGAATTGGAGCTTCATCGGTTGTCTCTCGTGAAGATGGGATAGGCCGTGTTGATCCGGCCGTTCTGGTAGTAGCCCTCGATGTTGAAGCCCCGGCCGGACGGGCCGCGGAACTTCTCGGAGCTTCCCGAAGCGCGGTTCTTGAAGGCGTTCAGGACGGCCTGGATCACGGCGGCGCGGTCCATGCGGTCCGGATAGAAGGTGGACCGTTTGGAGAGCCACCGGCTGCCGGAGCGGATCTCGACTTCGGCCGTGTAGACGCCCGACCGGTTCGGACGGTCGATAATACGCGCTACCCGGGCGTTCGCGGAGTCCTTACCCCCCTGGCCTTGCGTGATAGCCGACGGGCTTGCCCCGCTTGTTGATCTCCCCTTCGAAGATGTGGGTCAGGTTGATGGGAGGCGACGTGCGGCTCCAGGACGGTGACCGCGAAGGCGAGCGGGCGAAGACGCCTCCCGCCGCGAGTAGGAGCAGGACGAGAACCGACAGGAAGGCGCGGAGCTTCATGCCAGAGCAATCTATCGCGGTCCTGAACGCTGCTTCCAGACCCGCCAGTCGTCGTTCACGAAGACGCTGAGGACGAGAAGGAAGCCGCAGGCCGCCGCCAACAGGAACAGCAACATGGCGAGGCCCGGGTAGCCCCAGAGGCGGAACGAGGTCTGCACCTGCATCATCAGTGCCGCGCCCACGATGAGGGCCGCCAGCACGAGCCCCAAGGCGATGCGGTTGGCGATCTTCTGCAGGTTGTCCATCAGGCGCGTCTCGTCGAACGCGTCTACCTTGAGCTCGAACTTGTTGGCGGCCAGGTTGTCGAGCACGCCGTTCAACCGTCCCGGCAGGTGCTGAAGGAAGTCCTGCATCTCCAGGGCGGAGGCGAAGACGTTGGCTGGCGAGAGCTTCTTCAGCATGTGGCGGCGCATGATGGAGTCGCTGGTCCGCCGCATGGTCCGGTTGGGGTCGTAATCGGCATCGAGGCAGCGGGCCGACTCGTCCAGTTGCAGCAGGGCCCGGCCCATCATGGTCAACTCCGGGGCGGGCCGGATGCCGTTCTCGGCCGCCAGGCGGGCGAGCATGATGACGGCGCGCCCCACCTGGAGCTGTTGGCCCGAGACGTTCTGGTAGCTGCTCACGAGGTCGGCCACCTCGCGCCGGTAGCGGGCCTCGTCCCGCTCCTGCAGTGGAGTGCCGATCTGGAGGGTGATCTGGGCCGCCTCCTGGCCCTGCCCCTCGGTGACGGCCAGCAGGAGCTTCAAGAGCTGCTCCTGCATGGCGGGATCGATCCGCGCCACCATCCCCAGGTCCAGCAGGGCCAGCCGGCCGTCCTCGGTGATCAGGAGGTTGCCCGGGTGGGGATCGGCGTGGAAGAAGCCGTCCACCAGGATCTGGTCGAGGTAGGCCTTGCAGAGGTCCTCGGCCAGGGCCTGGTTGTCGAGCTCGATCCGGGCGAGCGGCGAGAGGTCCGTGATCTTGACGCCCTTCACGTAGTCCATGGTCAGCACGCGCGAGGTCGTGTAGTCGTCGACCGGGCGCGGAATCACCAGCCGCGAGTAGTTCCGCAGGTTGTTGGCGAAGGTGACGAGGTTCAGGGCCTCGCGCCGATAGTCGAGCTCGCGCAGCAGGGTCTTGCGGAACTCGTCCAGCATGCCGTGGAAAGCAAAGCGCCGGCCGACCTCGGTGTGCTTGTCGATCAGGGTGGCAATCTGGCTGAACGCTTCGAGGTCCTCCAGGATCACCTGGCGAATGCCGGGTCGCTGGACCTTGACGGCCACGGGACGGCCGTCCCGGAGCTGGGCCCGGTGCACCTGCCCCAGCGAGGCGGCGGCGACCGGAGTCGAGTCGAAGTCCGAAAAAGCCTTGGAAATTCGCACTCCTAGCTCGGTCGAGACGATCTCCTCGACCTCGGCAAACGAGAAGGGCTCGACTTTGTCCTGGAGACGGGCAAGGGCATCGAGATAAGGGCCGGGCAGGAGGTCCGTACGGGTCGACAGGAGCTGGCCAAGCTTGATGAAGGTCGGCCCCAGAGTCTCGAGATCGCGGGCGAGCTTCTCCGGGTCGCCTTTCACAGCCTGGTCGGCCACCTCCGAGTCCGGCAGGTCGAGGTCCACGGCCTTGACGAGGTCCGAACGCCCGTGCTGCATCAGCAGGCGGGCGATGTCTTTGTAACGTTTCAAGTGCTCCGGCTTGAGCGAGAGCGCCATATTTAATCTCCCTTAACTTCCTACTGCTTCGGACTGCGGGAGATGCATGGGAAATGCCAGCGCTCTACTCGATCACCAGCCGCCGGTTCGCCGGCAGATCGTTGAACACCTGCACCTTGCCAGGGCGGCGCACGGTCAGGCGGTCCACCGTGGTGCTCTTGCCGAGGCCGAAGTGGACGGTGAGGGCGTTCTGGGAGAGGTAGGAGGAGGCGGTCCGGGCCTCGCGGATCTGCTTCTTGCCGCCGGCCTCCAGCTCCAGCCGGGAGCCGATGCCGAAGCGGTTGCCGGAGGGCGCCGCGAAGTCAATGTGGAGCCACCCTCCCGGAGCGCCCGTCCCGCTGACGTTCTCGTAGACCTCGGCCAGCTCGTTGGAGTCGACGATGGCGACGTCCAGGTCTCCGTCCCCGTCCAGGTCGCCCGTGGCGAGGCCCCGGCTGGCGCGGACGA
Organism: uncultured Thermoanaerobaculia bacterium; assembly: GCA_964245465.1. Taxonomy (GTDB): domain Bacteria; phylum Acidobacteriota; class Thermoanaerobaculia; order Multivoradales; family UBA5704; genus DATARR01. The sequence goes on along the minus strand of CAXTNS010000104.1, from coordinate 1,440 downwards.
CGTCCATGCCGGTCGCCTTGTCCTCGCGGAACTTGCCGTTGCCCAGGTTCTCGAAGACCTGGTTGCGCTGGCGGTACTGGCTCCCTTCGAGAAGCTCGGCGGCGTTGTCGTTGGTATGGCCGTTGGCGATCACCAGGTCCATGTCGCCGTCCTGGTCGAGATCGGCGAAATCGACCCCGAAGGCCAGGTACAGCAGCGAGGGCTCGGCGATGCCGGCCGGCGAACGGCTGTCGAGGAAGGTGGTTTCGCCCAGGTTGCGGTAGAGGCCGTTGGTCTCCAGCTCGTAGTTGGTGACCACGATGTCGGTCAGGCCGTTGGCGTCGTAGTCGTCCATGTCGACCCCCATGCCGGCCTCGGGCTTGCCCGGCTCGCCCATGGCCGTCCCGGAGAGCAGGGAGACATCCTCGAAGGTGCCATTGCCCTTGTTGTGGAAGAGGAAGTTGGGCTTGTTGTCGTTGGCGATGTAGACGTCCGGCCAGCCGTCGTTGTCGATGTCGCCGAAGACCACGCCGAGGCCGGGCCCCACCGCGCCGCCGAAGCCGGCGGCCTGGGTGGCGTCCACGAACGTGCCGGCCCCCCGGTTGCGATAGAAGTGGCTGGGCAGCGGGTTGTAGACGTCCGGATGGCAGTAGCCCTCGATCTTCCGCTTGGGATCGCCGCACAGCTTGTGGTTCGTCACCGAGTGGTCCACGTAGTTGACCAGGAAGAGGTCGAGATCCCCGTCGTTGTCGACGTCGGCGAAGGCGGACGAGGAGCTCCAGAGGGTGTCCCCCACTCCGGCCTTGGCCGTGACGTCCGTGAAGGTGCCGTCGCCGTTGTTCCGGAAGAGCTGGTCCGGACCGCCGAACTCCGACACGAAGAGGTCGAGGTCGCCGTCGTTGTCCACGTCCCCGGCCGAGCCGCCCACGCCGTAGGAGGCGATCCTGATGCCGGACCGGTCCGTCCAGTCCGTGAACTTGCCGGGACCGTCGTTCCGGAACAGGCGGGAGCGGGGTGGCGGGCCGGTGTAGCCGGGCAGTACGCCGCCGTCGACGAAGAAGACGTCCTGGTCCCCGTCCCCGTCGAAGTCGAAGATCACGAGCCCGCCCACCATGGTCTCCACCATGTAGCGCTTTCCCGAGCCGCCGTGGTGATGGCTGAAATCGAGTCCCCAGGCCTTGGAAACCTCCCGGAACCTGATGCTTTCGGCGTGCAGGGAGGGCACGAGCAGGAGAAGCAGGACGAGGGTGCTGCGGAAGATTCTCACGGCGGAAGAGGTTAACATCTCCCGCCATGCGCCTGTTCCCGCCCCCTATCGTCCTGGTCCTCCTTGCCCTGGTCTGCCTCGTATCCCCTGCTCCGGCCCAGGACGCGAAGACGGCCCTGATCCTGGAATCCGTCAAGATCGAACCCGCCGCTCCGGGGCCGGACACGCTCTGCCGCCTGAGCGTCACCCTGCGC
>CAXTNS010000103.1:7986-14011 GCA_964245465.1 uncultured Thermoanaerobaculia bacterium | reverse complement strand
ATCCACGCTGGGGCAGACCCGGGAGTCGATTGCGGATCTCAAGAAGTCTTTCGAAGAATTCAAGCGCCTGGGGGAGAGCGAGAACGCCGCCAACATCGATTGCCGCTTGGGGGAGGTTTTGATGTCCCGGGGGCACAAGAGCGAAGCGTGGCGCGTCATTTACCGTGCGCTGCGGAGCACCCCCACGTTGCGCGATCCGGGCCAGGTCGCCGCGGTCTACATGATTGCGGGGAACGCCGCTTTGCAGGATGGGTTTGACGATGCAGCCCTCGTCTTCCAGGAAGAGAGAGTCCGGCAGTCCCGCTTGAACAAGGACAATCTCCTGGCCCAGGTGGAAGCTCTCACGTGGCTCGCCCGCTTCCAGCATCACCAGGGGGACGATACGGGCGCCGAGGCCTCCCTGCAGGAAGCCAGGCAACTCGTCCGAGATGTGGAACCCAAGCAGCAGCCCCGCCGACGGGCGGACCTTGCCATGATTGAAGGCATGATTCTTGAGGAGAAAGCTCCCGATCAGGCCGCCGAGCTCCTGACCTCAGCCCTCCCTATGTATCAGAAAGAGGGAAACGTCGTCTTTTCTCTCTGGACACTCCTGGCCCGGGGACGGGCGTACCGGCAGACCAAAAACAATGACCGGGCCGAACAAGACTTCGAGGCCGCCCTGGCACTCTACGGCCAGATGGGGGAAAGGTTGGGGAGCGAAGACCTCCGCTTGGCCCTTCTGGAGGAGACCGACTCGGTGTTTGACGAGATGGTGGACCTCCACGCAGACCTGGGAGACACGGAGAAGGCTTTCGCCTACGCCGACCGTGCGCGCACCCGCGTCCTGCCCGGCAGCGCTTCTAAGCTCTGGACCGGTCTTCCGGACGAGACGAACCGTCTCCTTGCCTCTGAGCCGCAATCTCTCACCCTCGACGAGATCCGGCAGCGGCTGCCGGAGAAAGTCACCCTGGTGCAGTACTCCGTCCTCCGTGACAGCCTCCTGATCTGGACCCTGCGCCGGAGTGGCAAGGGCGAGGTCTTCTCGCGGCGACCGATCCCCCGGTCCGCTCTGGAGGACAAGGTGGTGCGGTTATGGGCTTTCAATACGCCGGACGGAGACAGGGCTGCGAAAGAGCTCTTCGATCTCCTGATCCAGCCCTGGCTGCCTTCAGTGCCGGTGGACGAGAGGATCGTCCTCACTCCTGACAAGGTCCTCCATCTCGTGCCGTTCAATGCCCTCAAAAACGGTGACAAGTGGCTGATCGAGACTCGTACGCTGGCTTTCACTCCCAGCGCCACCCTGTATGTCAATGCGCTGGAAAGGCAGGGTTCGAAGCCGCCGGGTGGCTCCCGCGGACTAGTCGTAGGCGAACCCGCGATCGATCACGGCGTGGAGGGGAACCAAAGTCTTTCCGGGTTGCCGGCTGCGAAGGAGGAAGCCCTGCAACTGGCCGCCCGGACGAAAGCCACACGGCTGGTCGGCCCGGACGCGACAGAGGCCGCCTTCCTGGCCGCAGCGCCGCAGGCGGAGTGGATCCAGTTCTCCGGCCACGCTGTGATCGATCCGGCCAATACCCTGCTCTCGAAGTTGGTCTTCGCCCCTGGCAAGAACGGCGATAACGACAACGGAGCGCTCACGGCCCGGGAGATCTACTCGCAAAAACTGAGCGGCACACGTCTCGTCGTCCTCGCGGCGTGCGACACGGGAAATGAATATGTGCCTGGGGGCGAGGGGGTCACGAGTCTCGCCCGGGCTTTCCTGGCGGCAGGGGTTCCGACCGTCGTGGCCAGCCTCTGGAGCGTGGACGACGAGGCCACTGCTCATCTATTCGAGTATTTCCACGATAATTATCAGAAAAACGGCGACCCTGTCACCGCCCTGCGCGAGGCCCAGCTCAAGATGCTTCGCAGCTCGAACGAAAAGGAAAAGTCGCCGTGGGCCTGGGCAGCGTTCGAAGTCATCGGCGCCAGCGCCGACGACCAGCCTTAAGGGGAGGATTCACCATGTCAATGCTTCGTTTGTCATTCTCAGGACTCTGTACGTTCGTTTTCGATCCGCCGCTCTGCAAGACTTCGGGCACGTTGCCTAAAAAGGCCACGGTCCTTCTTCAGCGGCTCACCCGGGCCCGGGCCTTGAGGAATCAATCGAATCTCAAGCCCGAGGTGCTCGATCAGCACTTCCCGTTGCTGGAGTTCGATCTCAAGGACTGGAGCCCGGAGAGCACCCGCATGGCGGACTTCCATTGCTTTCCCGATGCCACGGGCAGGATGACGAAGGGCGTCTGCGTCTTGAATGGAGAAGACCTGAAGATCTCGCTGGATGGCCGCGGCATGAAACCGGGTGCGTTGCAACTTTCGACGGCACGGCCGCTGGATCCTTCCGCACCGGTCCTGAGCCAGGCCGACCAGGAGACCCTCTGGTGGATGGCGACGTTCGGCGAGGCCTTCCCGGGGAGAGCCCTCAATCCCGTGCTCTGGAACACCGCTCCGGGCTCGAATCAGCCCGTCCTGGCTCGGATCGAGCTCACGGAGGGCCGGCTCAAGACCCGCGAGCTGACCGATTTCACCTACACCCTGGTCGGCTCGGAGAATTCCGGATTCAGCCAACGGGTGGCGGTCTCGTTCGATCTCGACGTGGACTTCGGGAGCAAGGTGATTTTCGAGATGACGGCCAACCGCAACGGCAGGACGACGACCTCCGCGCTCGTGCTCACGCCCAAGGACGGCGCCGGCCTGGAAATCGGGATCTCCAACATGGAGATCGACCCATACATCGGGCTGGACCCGGCTTCGGGGCCGCGTGTGGAGGCGGATCATGAGGTCTATACGGACCTCGTGACGCCCCCGCTTCCGGCAGGACAGACGCGCCCGTTCCTTCGCCAGGTCAGCCCCGGCAATTTCTCGGGGATGGGTGTGAGCAGTTGCGCGCCCTGGGGGTGGTAGTCCGGGCACCCGCTATACTCCAGTTGACTTTCCATTTGGGGAGGAAGCGCATGCCCACGTTGACCATCGATCTCCAGGAAGGCTTCGAAGGCGAGGAGGTGGTGGTCTGCGTGAATGGCCGGGAGACCGCCCGGCGCGGCGGCGTGCGGACGAAGCGGATGCTCGGGCTCGCGGATTCCCTGGAAGTGGAGGTACCCGAGGGCACGGCGACGGTGGAGATCGCCGTGCCCTCGCGGAAGCTGGAGAAGCGCGTCGAGGTCCGCCCGGGGGAGACGCCCTACCTCGGCGTCTCCCTGAGCGGGGGCCAGATCAACCTTTTGCCTTACCCGGAGCCTTTCGGCTACGCGTGACCCTCGGCTTCGGGGCCTGCGGGGTCGGCGGGTTGCCCGTGATCTCCTGCGCGACGGCTTGGAGCGCCGCGATCTGCGGAGGGTTCACCCCTCTCTTCTCCAGGTCCTTGGCGAGCCCTGAGAGCACCGTGCGGGCCTGCTCGACCTTGCCGGTCTCGGCCTGGAGCGTCGCCTGGCGAACGGCCAGGTTGCGGTAGGTCAGGTTGAGCTCTCGTCTCTTGTCTTTGCGAAGGACTTCGACGGCGGGCTCCACGAGCTTCAGTGCCTCTTTGGGATCAGCCTTTTCGAGGAGCTTCAGCTTGTTGTCCTCCAAGCCGTAGAAAGGTTTGACGAGACTGTTGGCGAGCGCCGAATTGAGCCGCGCGCCGAGCATGGTGTCCTGGTAGCGGTCGGCCAGGTCTTCGATCACGGCCCGGCCCTTGGCGAGGTGATCCGAGCGCGAGCCGAAGAGGTAGAGGTTCATGCCGACCTCGTAGCTGAAGAAGTCCTGGGCCTTCACGTCCTGCTCCTGGCTCTTCGGGTTGCCCACCCGCAGCCGGTGAATGTTCGAGGGGATCACCACGTCGCCCGGCCCGTGATAGAGGGCGCGTACCCAGTACTCTCCCGGCTCGTCGATGTAGAAGCCGTACTTGCCGTAGGAGAGGAAGACCATCTCGCTGTAGCGCTCCTTGCCCTCCGCGGAATCGGCCTCCTTCAAGGTGTCCGCGCGCGACTCCGCGACCTTGCACATGACGGGCGAGTACTCGACGATGCGGCCGTCGGGCCGGCGGAGGTAGAAGGTCACGCCGCCGTACTCCGGGTTGAGGCGAGTGTCGAGACTGAGCGGCAGATCCGTGAGCAGGTTGCGCAGCCGCAGCTCGAGCAGGACGGGCTCCATGAACTCGAAGAACCCCTGGGAGCGGACGAGCACCTCGATGGGCACCTCGCCTTCCACCTGGGACATGGCGCCCGGCGGGGCCTCCAGGTACTCCGAGCCCGGAGGCCCTTCGGCCTGGCCGCCCGACGCCCAGGGATCGCCGCCCATGATGACGGCGGCCCGGTCGCCGTGGCGCAGGTGGATCAGCTCCTCGTCGTCGAACCGGAAACGGAAGTTGCGCCAGAAGGCGGTGGCGCCGTTCCTGGAGTCGTACTTCCAGTCGTAGTTCATCCAGGAGAGGGCGTCGGGCCGGTTCTTGTCCCAGGAGTGGAGGAAGTTGAAGGCGTGCCCGGCCTCGTGCACCCAGGTGTAGAGATACTTGCGCAGGGCCTCGGCCTGCTGGGGCGTCGTGGGGGTGCCGTCCACCAGGTCGTTGAACCACTTGTGGTTCCGGAACACGGCGAAGCCCTGGCGCTCGGGCGACTCACCGGCGCCGCCGAAGACTGCTGACGCGTCGAACATGATGCCCCCCACCGTGGGCTTCTCGTAGGTGCCGGCCAGCACGCCCCACATCTCCCACTTGGGCCATTCGCCGCCGTACTGGCTGAAATAGGTCTCCATGGCGTGATGGAGCTCGGCGTCGGACCAGCCCTGGCCGGCCCGCGCGGAGTCGTCGATCTCCGTGTGCTCGGGACGGATGTTCACGATCACGCCAGCCTCGCGGTAGGCGGACTCGATGGTCAGCACCCGGCGGGGGACGTCGGCGGGCCGGTCCGAGTGGAGCCCGACGTCGTAGGCCGGCAGGAGGGGCGGCTGGTTGACCGACCGGCAGACGGCGATCTCCAGGTTCATGTCGCGGAAGGCGTCAGACCGCTTGACGCAACTGTAGGCCATGGGGACGCCACCCTGAGGGCTGAAGGTGACCTCGGCCGGTTCCAGGCCGCGCGAGATGTCCCAGGCGATCCGCACGGTCACGCCGGTCGGCGGGTGGATGGACTTCCAGAACTGCACCGTGCCGGTGATCTGGATCGAGGTCTGGGTCCATTGCACCTCCGGCATGTTGACGATCCACGACTCCCGGTACACCTTCCAGATGCGGGGCGGCTGGCCCGGCAGGTTGAGCCGGTTGACTTGGTAGAAGTCGCCGCTCACGCGGTTGAGCACGGGGGAGCTGTCGTGGCGCATGTCGATGTCGATGCGCAGGTCGAGCTCGTCGCGCCCGCCGGTCGGGGCGGTCATCTCGCCCTGGTATCGGCCGCTGATCGGGGCGGGGAGATTGTTGCGCAGCCATTCCGGCGTCGGTACGAAGGCATCCCCCGCCGGCTGGGGGTTTTCGAAGTCCTGTGAGCCCATGGAGACTCCTTTAATGCTGAGATTATAGCCGGGCGGAGTCTTGATATATGAACCGCAGCGCCTTCGGCAGCCGGCGCCGCCAGGCGGCCTCGCTGTGGGTGCCCTTGGCGTCGGCGCGCCACATGAGGAGATCGGAGTCCCAGCCTCGCGCGGTCAGGTGCTCGACCATCGTCTTGACGGCTGCGACGACCTGCCCCTTGGCTTCCCTGGTGCCACCGTCGATGTAGATGCGCGAGACCTCCGGGGTGGGCTGGGCGGCGGTATCGGCGAAGATGGCCTGGCTGGCGACCCAGAAGGAGGGGGACATCACCAGCGCTCCGCCGAAGAACTGCGGGTAGTGGAAGTGGGCCCAGAAGGAGCAGAGCCCTCCCATGGAGGAGCCGCCCACGACCGCCCCCAAGGGGCCGGGGACCAGGTTCAGCTCGGCTGTGAGGGCGGGCATCAGGATGCCGGTGACCCAGTCGAGGAAGACCTGGGCCTGACCCGGCGCTCCTTCCATGGGGAAAGGGGACAGCTCAAGGTTCCGGCCGGGGCCGCCGTGATG
>CAXTNS010000103.1:0-7976 GCA_964245465.1 uncultured Thermoanaerobaculia bacterium | reverse complement strand
CGGCTGGGGACGGCGGGACTTCGCGAGGCCCTCGACGGCCTCGTGGACGTACCAGCCGCCGGAGAAGGACGGGAGGTCCTCGAAGACGTTCTGGCCGTCGAGCATGTAGAGGCCGAAATGGGGCTTGGAGGGATCGTAGGACCGGGGGAGGTAGACCCGGATCAGGCGCGGCGCGAGCCCGGGCACGGAGAACGGTCCCAGCAGGTTGACCTCGCCCGGTTTCATGCGGGCCAGAGAGCCGGGGATACCGGTCTCGACCGGCGGGGGCTCCGGCCCCGCGGGAGGCATGGGCTCAGTGGGGATCGCCTCCAGCCATTCCCGGCGCCGCAGGACGTCTTCGATCCGGTAGCCGTGCAGCAGGTCGTGCAGGGAGATGTGCCGGGCGAGGACGAAGATCGTATAGCTCTCGTACTCCGGATGCTGGCCCGTCCGTGTCCAGGCCTCCAGCGGCAGGGCCCGCAGCCGGGCCACGAGCTCGGTCCGTTCGCGGACGAAGCGCTCCGCGGCCTCTTCGAGGTCCCAGGTGAGCAGGCCTCCCCCCTCGTCCTCCGGGGTGGGATAGAAAGGCTCCAGGTCCGGGTTCTCCTCGCTCAGCATGCGCTCCAGGCGGCCGCGGAACTTGGCTTCCAGGGAAACGACGTGGCAGAAGTGCTCATGGGCGGACCACTTGTCCGGCACCAGCCGCCGCTTGCGCGCGGGCTCGGGGATTTCCCAAGCTAAGGGGATCAGCAGGGCGGGCGCGTTCTCGAGAGCCGTCAAGACAGGCTGAGGATCATTCACGGCGGGGGAGTTTAACAGTCTCGGCCAGCACGACCAGCAGGTCCCCCGCATTCACCGGCTTGGGCAGGTGCGCCTGGAATCCCTCGGCCAGGGCACGCGGCTCTGCTCTCCCCTCTCGTAGAGGTCGGCGCAGCAGATCGCCGATCGGTCGGCGTTGTACAGCCAGACGCTCGCGCGGGTGGACATGGCCTCTCCTCCCTGAGCCAATGCAAGAAGCTCCGCACCCCTTGTGTAACGCGGGGCATTCCTTCGGCGCCTGAGAGAACAACGAAGCAGGTCTCACGGGGAGTCGTCCATGGAATTTATCAGGAGATGTCAGGGGTCGTGGCTGGCTTTCACCGCCCTTGTCGTGGGAATGGTCGTGGGAGCGGCGGTCACCGCCGGAGCCGCCATCCCCGGAGTCCAGGTCAGGAAAGCCTGGGGACCCGTCCGTGCGCCGGAGGGCGGGGTGTTCGTGGAGATAGCGCCCCGTGCGGACGGCGGTCTGCTCGCGGCCACGGGCAACCAGGTGTCCTCGATCGACTCGGACGGCCGGATGGCCCTGCTCGGCGGCAAGGATCGCGGTGACCGCGTTGACCGCGCCGTCCTCGACCCCGCGGGCCGTGCGTTCGGCCTCCGGGAGCAGGGATCGTTTCAGGTCTTCGACCCGCGGGATGGGCGTCGCGGCTCGCTACCGGCGCCCCCCGTTTCAATCTTCAAGCTGGTGCCCGGGGGCGCGCTCGTCTACGCGCCGCGGGTGGAGCTGCGCCGGGAAGAGGAGTGGGTGGAAGCCGTCCGCTTCGTGCGGCCGGACGGTACCGTGGCCGCGGAGTTTCCGGCCTCGGGGCTGGAGTCCTCGCGGCTGCTGCCGGACCGCATCGTCTACTCCCTCCCCGACTCCCTGGAGGCCCGGGGCCTGGACGGCGGTGAGCTCTGGCGGGCCCGGCTCCAGGTGCACAAGTTCGAGTCCGCCCGGAACCGCACGATCCTGGTCCCCCGCCAGGTTCCCGGCCAGGTGATCCATCTCGAAAAAGGCCAGCGGCTGACCGAGGAGCGGGTCGAAGGGATCGTCTGGAACCTGGCCATAGCGCCGGGCTCCCGTTTCTCGGCCGCCACCACGCAGACGATCCTCTATCTCTTCCAGGACGGCCGGAACGCGGCCACCGTCCGCCTGCCCGTGACCTACGCCAATTCGCTCGACGTGTCGGACCGCGGCGAGGCGCTGGTGGGAGGACAGGGCCGGCAGGGGGATGCCCAGCTCTTCCTCTACGCGGCGGATGGCACGCTTCTCTGGCGGGGCCAGGCCGGTGCGGACCGCAACGGCTGGCGCCCGGCCGTCCGCTTCTCCCCGGGCGGAGACCGCTTCCTGGTGCTGGAGAGCCAGGGGATCACCGCCTACGACATCGTGAGGAGCCAGCCATGACCCGCCCGTGGATTCCATGCATCCTTGCTCTCCTGCTGGTCACCCTGGGGACCGGTGCCCTGCGGGCGGACGGTCCCAACTGCCAGACCGCCCCGCCCTTGAAGCCGGGCGACCTCACCGTCTGGCCCTTGCGCGAGCGGCTGCCCAACGACACCCCCGGCATCGCCCGGTCCGGGCTGATGAACGACTTCGGCGAGTTCCAGTACTTCGGCCCTCCCGACTACGTCCACACGGGGATCGACATCCGCGGACTGTGGAATGCCGGCACCAGCGAGGGGGACCTGGTGCTGGTCGCGGCGCCGGGCGATGTCTGGTTCGCGCCCGCGTTCGCCGGCGACTCCTGCACCAGCGCCAACAACTGCAGGGTCTTCATCAAGGGCAACGACCGGCGTCACATCTACTACTACGCCCATCTGAACGTGCGGACCAACGCCGACTCCGAGGTGCGGGCGAAGCTCGAGATCGCGGCCATGAAAAACCCCGCGAGCGATCTGCCCGTGGGCTCGAACCCGGTGGCCGCCGGCCAGAAGCTCGCCGGCATCGGCGTGTTCTCCGGCGTCTTCGCCCACCTGCACTTCTCGATCTTCGACGTCTGCGAGAACTTCGACGGTCTGAACCCCTTGGCCCTGCTGCCGGCGCCGGACGGCTACGTGGACGCGGCCAAACCCACGATCGGCCCCATCCTCTTCGTGCGGGAGGACGGCTCGACCCAGGTGCAGCCCCAGGACTGCGGCACCCCCCTGACCGGCACGGTGGACCTGATGGTGGAAGCCAAGGACGTCTACCACGACCTGACGGCGGGCTCGCCAGCCTTTCCCGCCACCCATTCGAACGGCGTCTCCAAGGGCATCTACAGCATCCGGCGAGCTCCGGCGGGCCCCCTCGCCCACCAGGGGACCTGGTACGACTTCGACCGGGCGCCTTTCCGCTGCCGAGGCAGCCAGCGCGGCAAGAGCTGCGCCGACGGGGCGGCGCTGCCTCTGCTCGACCAGAACGCCTTCCTCAGCCAGGTGCTGGACGCCAACAAGGCGCCCTCGCTCGGCATCACCTTCGCGGACAACCTCTTCAACGTCGCTTCGGGCCCGTTCGCGTCGTCGAGCGATTACACCGGCACGGAGAAGTACTTCCACGTGCTCACCCACGAGTGGGGCTATCCGGACCAGCCGGGCAAGTGGAACACCGCTTCGCTTCCTGACGGCCGCTATCAGGTGAGCGCCGAGGTGTCCGATCAGCAGGGGAACAAGGCCGCCTCCCATGCTTTCGTGATCCTGGACAACGCGCCGGGCGGCCCCGGCTTCACGGGCGACCTCGTGGTGCGCGACAACCCGGGCGACAACGGCGCCGTGCCCTCCACTCTCGGTGGCACTCCGTTCTGGATCAGCCCGGACGTGAAAGTGATCCCCGCGGCAGACCCGGATCCGACGGATCCCAACGCGGCCGTCTGGAACCAGACGCAGGTCGTGAACGTGATGGTCGGCACGCCGTACGAGATCTGGTTGCGCGTAGAGAACCGGGGGTGCCAGACGGTCCACGGTGTCCAGGCCAAGGTGGCTTGGGCGAACCCGGCCATGATCCAGACCGACTGGTCGCAGATCGACGTGGAAAAGGGCGGGGTCGACCTCACGGCGGGAGAGGCCAAGGTCCTGGGTCCTTTCAACTGGACGCCCACGGCCGCCCAGGAAGGGCATCGCTGCCTGCTGGTGATCTCCCGCTCCACAGAGGACACGCCGTCGGTCGCCGGTTTCGGCTCCATCGCGGACGGCTGGGGCGGTACGGTGGCGAACGACAGCGACATCACCCAGCTCAACCTCCAGGTCTCCAAGGGGAGCGGCTTCAAGATCTCCGGCCCGAGGCACTCCCGCCGGGACGTGCGCCTGCGCTTCGACTGCAACGACTTCCCCCTGGGCGAGGGGGGCGCCGTGGCCGAGCTGGTCATGCCCTGGCACACGGGGCTCGCCGCGGCCTGGAAGGGCGCGCCAGGCACGGCGCTCGAACGGGAGGGGGACCGGATGGTCCTGCGTTTCCAACGCTGTAAGGTGGACCTGCCGCTCGGGCGGCTCCTGGACCAGTCTCTCGACGCCTCCATGAGGCTCGACCCGGGCGGCGCCGAGGGCACCTACCGCGTGGACCTCTCCGAGATCGTGGACGGCGAGGTGGCGGGCGGCATGTCGTTTACGACTGGACGGCCATGAGGAGGAGCCTGTCTTCTGGTGCCTTGTCCTTGTAATGGCAGCATGTCACGCAGGGACCCTGGCCTTCTCCAATTCCCCTGGCCGCTGGAGCCCATCGAGGACTTCTGCCGGCGTTGGAAGATTGTCGAGCTCGCCGTCTTCGGCTCCGTCCTGCGCGACGATTTCCGGCCGGACAGCGACGTGGATTTCCTGGTCCGCTTCGCTCCCGACGCCCGCTGGAGCCTCTTCGACCATGCCAGGATGGAGCGGGAGTTGGAAGGATTGCTGGGCCGCGAGGTGGATCTGGTCAACCGCTCGGCCGTCGAGCGCAGTGCCAACTGGATTCGCCGCGAGGAGATACTGGCCACCGCCAGGACCCTGTATGCCGCGTGACAGGGACCGGGCCACACTGCTGGATCTCCGGTTGGCGTCGCGGCAGATCCTGGATTTCAGGTGTGGCATGCGGTCAAGGAGGACATCCCTGCTCTGCTGGCTTTTCTGGACCGGCTGGTTGGAGATGAGGGCTAGGCTCAGCCCGCCAGCCGCTCCAGCACCTCCCGAACCTCTCCGGTACTCCGCAGCCCATACCGGGCCGCAGTCTCCCGGGGCTCCTCGGCCACGAGGATGCCGATCCCGCAGTCTCTGACGGCCCGGAACGCGTCCTCGTCCGTCAGGTCATCACCGATGTAGAAGGGGAGGACATCCGGCCTGTCCAAGCCCAAGGCGTCGAGGAGCCAGAGGAGGGCCCGGCCCTTGTCCCAGTCAAGATCGGGGCGCAGCTCGAAGAGCTTCTTGCCGTGGGCTTTGCGCAGGCCGGGGGTGGCGGCCACGGCTTCGTCCACGGCCCGTTCGATCCAGGGTAGATCCTTCTCATCCGCCAAGCGGAAGTGGACGGAGACGGCGAAGCGCTTGGGCTCGACGAGGACGCCGGGGGTGCCTTCAAGGTCCCTCCGGACCCGTTCGGCCGCCGTTTCGATCTTTTCGGGGATGCCCTCTCCCACCTCCAGTCGCAGGGACTGCGGACCCGCCGGGCCGGAAATGTCGAAGCCGTGGCTTCCGGCGTAGGCGAGACCCTCCAGCCCCACCAGGGCGGCCACGTCTTCCCGGCCGCGGCCGGAGACGATCACCACGGGGAAGCGCGCGGCCAGCCGGCGCAGCACGTCCCGGGTCTCCTCCGGCAGGGTCGCCAGCTCCGGACGGGGGGCGATGGGGGAGAGGGTACCGTCGTAGTCGAGGAACAGGGCGGGACGGCGTCCGTCCAGGCGAGCGGCGATCTCGTCCCAGCGGTCGAGGGCGGAAGGGAGCATGTCTAGAAGAGGTACTCTTCGATTCCCAGGGGCGGCAGGTACTCCTTGGGAGCGCGGAAGTCCGCTGGCACCGTCCCCAAGGCGGCCTGGAGATAGTAGTCGACCCACCAGAAGATGTCCTGCTCGCGCACGATCTCCCGCATGGCCTCCATCCGGCGGCGCCGCTCCTCCTCGCTCATGTCGAAGGCGGTCTTCAGGGCGTCGGCCATGCCTTCGATGTCGTGGGGGTTGACCAGCAGGGCCCCGCGCTGGAGCTGGGCCGCGGCGCCCGCGAACTCGGAGAGGACGAGCGAGCCGCAGCCGTCCACCTGGCAGGCGCAGAACTCCTTGGCCACCAGGTTCATGCCGTCCTTGATCGAGGTGACGAAGCAGGTCCGGGCCATGCGGTAGAGCGAGATCAGGTCGCGCCGCGCCAGGCTTTTGTAGTGGTAGTGGACGGGCACCCAGCCCGCCGACGAGTACTCGCCGTTGATCTCCCCGACCCGGCGCTCGATGTCGGCCTTGAGGGTCTGGTACTCGGGCACGCCCTCGCGGCTGGGGACGACGACCTGGAAGAAGATCACCCGCTCGCGCAGCTCCTTGTGGCGCTTCAGAGCGTCGCGAAAGGCCTCCAGCCGCTCGGGAAGGCCCTTGGTGTAGTCCAGGCGGTCCACGCCCAGGATGAGCTCGGGGGGGCCCATCCGCGTCCTCAGCTCCTGGACACGGCGCGTCACCTCCTCGGAACGGGCGGTCTTCTCGTAGGCCTCGAAGTCGATGCCGATGGGGAAGGCCCCTACCTTGACCGTCCGCGAGCCCAGGCGCACCTCGGCCACCAAGCCCTCGTCCACGATCTCCGCTTCCGGCAGCAGGTGTTCGAGGCAGGTGAGGAAGTTCCGCGTGTCGCGCGGCGTCTGGAAGCCGAGCAGGTCGTAGGCGAGGAGGGCTTTCAGGATCTGCCCCCGCCAGGGGAGCTTGAGCAGGATGTCGATGGCCGGGAAGGGTATGTGAAGGAAGAAGCCGATCCGGGCGGCCTCGTTTTTCCGGCGGATGGATTCCGCCACGTGGATGAGCTGGTAGTCCTGAACCCAGATGAAGTCGCCCTCCCGGCTGTTTCGGACGACGCAGTCCGCGAACTTCTCATTGACCTTGAGGTAGGAGTACCAGAAGGATGGGTCGAAGTTGCACTGTCCCAGGAGGTCGTGGAAGAGGGGCCACAGGATGCCGTTCGAGAAGCCCTCGTAGAAGCCTTTGACCTCTTCCTCGGAGAGGAGCACGGGGATCAGATCGTAACCACGCTCCCGGTAGCCTTCGGCGAGCACGGGCTCCCAGGCGCCCCCCCGCTCGAGCGGCAGGCCGGGCCAGCCGATCCACACGCCGCCGCGATGCGAGAGCACGGGCGCCAGGGCGCTCACCAGGCCGCCCGCCCCCGGCTTCAGGCTCCAGGAGCCGTTCTTTTTCTCCAGGACGATGGGGAGGCGGTTCGAGACGACGAGGAGGCGGGTCAAGACATCCAAAGCGGAAGAGAATTGGTGCAAGGGGTGGGCCAGATGTGCCTGTAACGGAATCCATCCCACCGTCGCCTACAGGATCAGCGTATGTCCTCCCACACCACGGGAGGCCGTAAGGAGGAAACTCCTGGCTCCCGTGGTATTTTTTCCATCTCATGAGCCTCGAGGACCACCTTCAGCCCGGCGAGGAGATCCTCTACCGGGCACACGTCACCCGCCTCTCCCTGCTTCCCTTGTGGACGCTGCTGGCCCTGATCCTCGCCGCAGCGGCCTTCGCGTATTTCGGGCTGGATAGCGTCCCAGGTGCCCTGGCAGCCCTCGCCGCGGCGGCGGTGATGGGGCTGGTGCTCGCCTGGAAGCTGTTCATCCTGCGGTCCAACGAGTTCGTGGTCACCAATTTCCGGGTGATCCGCAACACGGGAGTCCTGACCAAGCAGTCCATGGACTCCCGGCTCGACAAGATCAACAACGTCGAGCACCGCCAGACCCTCTGGGGCCGCCTCCTCAATTTCGGAGACGTGGAGATCGACACCGCCAGCGAGACGGGGATGGCCCTGTTCCGCAACGTCTCCCATCCGCTGGAGCTCAAGCGCGCCATCGTGACCGCGGCCGAGCAGTACCGCTCCGCCAACCGCGGCGGCTATGCGGTAGCCCCAGCCGGTCCCTCCGGCGCCGAGCGGCTGCGCCAGCTTCAGGCTCTCTTCGATGACGGCCTCATCTCCCACGAGGAGTACGAGGTGAAGCGGCAGCAGCTCCTGTCAGAACTATAGGGGCGGCCCCACGTGGCCGCCCTGCTTACTTGGCCTCTTTCCCCCACCCAGGGCGGCCA
>CAXTNS010000102.1:11649-14048 GCA_964245465.1 uncultured Thermoanaerobaculia bacterium | reverse complement strand
GGGGAGGCGGAACGTTGGGCTCACTCATCGCAGACCTCTCCTTTCAGGGGAATGATCATGGGGACTCTTAGATGCCAGTCTATACAACCGCCGGAAATCCCTCAAGTCGTTTTCATTTCACCGGCTTAGGAGATTCGATGCCAAGGTCCGCCAAGGCCTCTCTCAGAGCCTCCAGACGGTCCTCGTGGATGGCGAGCCGGAGCCGGGCGGAAGCGCTGTACTCCTCGGCTTCGAGCTCGACCTCGGGCGGGCGCAGGAGCCGCTTGACGGCGCCGACCTTTTCATAAGGGATCTCGACGGCGATCCGCGCCGTGGGCACGCGGGCGGCCATGGACAGGCCGGAGAGCGCCTCGCGAACTGCCGCTGCATAGGCGCGGGCGAGCCCACCTTTGCCCAGCTTGGTGCCGCCGAACCAGCGGACCACGACGGCCATCACGTCCGACAGCCCCGCCCCGCGCAGCACCTGGAGCATCGGCATGCCGGCGGTGCCCGCGGGCTCCCCCGCGTCCGAGCTGCGCTCGCGCGGCGGTGAGCCCAGCCGCCAGGCCCAGCAGTGGTGGGTGGCGTCGGGCAGCTCCCGCTCCAGGGCGGCGAGCCGGGCCTTGGCCGCCGCCTCGTCCGCCGCCGGTCCGATCACCGCCAGGAAGCGCGAGCCCTTCTCGCGGATCTCGGCCCGGGATTCCCCCGCGGGAGCGGTGTAGGAAGGCATCGTCCCCGCAGTCATTCCGTCAGGGCAGGCCCGTCACCCGCTGGTAGATGGCCCGGTAGCGCTGGACCACGGCATTCTGGCTGAACTCCTCGACGGCCCGGCTTCGCGAGGCCTCGCCCATCCGCCGCCGCAGGTCCTCATCCCCCAGGAGGTGCAGAGCCGCCGAGGCCATGCCCTCGACGTCACCCACCGGGCAGAGATAGCCGGTCTCGCCGTGCACGACCACCTCGGGCACGCCGCCGGCCTGGGTTGCGATCACCGGCACCTCGCAGGACATGGCTTCCAGGGCCGCCAGGCCGAAGGACTCGCTCTCCGAGGGGAGCAGGAAGAGGTCGGCCCCCACCAGCACCTCCTCGACCAGGGGGAGGCTGCCGATGAAAGTGATCGAGCCGCAGATGTGGTGCTCGCGGCAGTACTGCTCGACCTTGCCGCGGTCCGGGCCGTCGCCCACCAGGATCAGCCGGCTGGGCACCTTGCGCTGCACGCGCTCGAACACGCGGATGACGTCGAGCACCCGCTTGACGGGCCGGAAGTTGGAGATATGGACCAGCAGGCGCTCCCCGGGCCGGCCCCAGCGGCGCGAGCCAGGGCCGGTGCGGGCCTGCTCGAAACGGGCCGGATCGATGAAGTTGGGGACGACGTCGATCTGATTGTGGATGCCGAGCTGCTCGACGGTCGTTTGCCGCAGCGACTCGGAGACGGCCGTCACGGCGTCGCTCTGGAGGATCCCCCAGCGGGTGGTCTCCAGGTAGTTGGGGTCGTTGCCCACCAGGGTCACATCGGTGCCGTGGAGCGTCGTCACCACCGGCAGCGGCTGGGGAGAGACGATCTGCCGGGCCATTACGGCCGAGACGGCGTTGGGAATGGCGTAGTGGACGTGCAGCACGTCGAGAGGCGCGTGGCGGGCGACCTCGACCATTTTCGTCGACAAGGCCAGCGAGTAGGGCGGGAAGTTGTCGAACAGCGGATAGGTGGGGGTCACCACCTCGTGGAAGAAGATCCGCGGGTTGAGGAAGGACAGGCGCGAGGGCAGGGCGTAGCTGATGACGTGGACCTCGTCCCCACGCTGCGCGAGCGCCATGGCCAGCTCGGTCGCCACGATTCCCGATCCACCATAGGTGGGGTAGCAACTGATGCCGACTCTCACCGGATGCCTCCCGGCAGGATCGACAGGGGATCCGAGACGGCCAGCGGCCCCCGGCTCCAGAACGGCTCGCCCAGAGCCGCGTTGATCAGGAGGCCGAAGTGGCGGGCCCGCCCCTCGACGGCCTGCCAGAACTCCGGAGACGCCACTTTGGTCATGGGCTGATCCTCTCGCTTCTGGTCCTTCCCATCGACGTGGAGCTGGCTGCGGTAGGCCCGCAGGGATTCGATCTTGACCTCCCAGACCGAGGAGATGTCCACGATGAAGCTCGGCGTGAAGAGGTCGTGCTGCATGTAGGAGAACACGGCCGCCGGCCGGTGCGCCTCTCCGGCCTGAGGCGTGCGGTTCCGGAGCCCCGCGTAGAAGCAGGCGGCGTCCACCAGCTCGTGGGCGCGGGCGTGGTCCGGGTGGCGGTCCCGCGGCGTGGGCCCCAGCACCAGCTCCGGCCGCCAGCTCCGGAGCCTGGCGATCAGGGCGTCCTCTTCGGCCGGGCCGCTGCGCAGGCCGCCGTCGCCACAGTCGAGGAAGTCCAGCGCCACGGCTCCC
>CAXTNS010000102.1:8308-11639 GCA_964245465.1 uncultured Thermoanaerobaculia bacterium | reverse complement strand
CACCTCTGCACCCCAGGGCGGCCACGCAGGGCCGCCCCTACAGCCCGTCGCCTCAGGGCACGATCACCTGCAAGTGCGCGGCGTCGAGCTCCATCTGCTCCCAGTAGCTCTCGACGAATTCGCGCCCGTATTTTCCCGGGAAGTGGGACGAGGACACGATCCGCTCCTGCTGCTTCCCTAAAGGAAGACAGGCCTCCCGGAGCTGCTGGACGCGGCGGTTCACCACCTCGTTCTTGCGCGCCGCGGCGGAGACCGCCTTCTCGCCAAACAGATCAAGAGCCCGCAGGATCTGCTCCCGCGTCTTCTCGAACGGCCGCTCCAGGCCGGGGTCCGCCTCCAGGGCGGGTCCGCGCAGCTCGGTGAGCGCCTCCTCCAGCTTCTGCCGCACAGGACCGACGAGATCGCCGCCGTTCTGCTCGGCGAGCCAGTGGTCCAGCCCGCTCCGGTTGCCCAGGAGCGTCGCCAGGGGGAGCCCCAGCTCCTCCAGCCTCTCGACCTGCTTGGCCTCCAGCACCAGCGTCTGGGGCCGCAGGGCCACCCAAGGCGGCTCTACTTCCAGCACGGCGTGCGTGGCCGAGGCCTGGGCCATGTACGAGAGCTCGCCCGGACCCAGCACCTGGAGGGTCGTGCCGAGCACCGCGTCCTGGACGGCAGGCCGGGCGAGCACGCCGGGGGAGACGACCCCGGGGTTCTCCTCGATCGTCTCGAACAGCACGTCCACGCTCTCCGGCTCCTCCTGACGGCCGCGGAGGGTGAAGGCGTCCTCGCCACGCCACTCGATCCGCCGCCGCTCGCCGTGGCGCAGGAGGAACAGGGGGGAGAGACCCCGTTGCGGGCTCACCTGGAGCGAGTAGCCCCGCGCCTTGACCTCGCCGTCCCGGCGGGCCAGCGCGTCCTCCACCTCGCGCCGCCGCTCCACCAGCCGCTTGAGCCACGGGCGCTGCGCCTCCTTGAGAGCGGGGTGCATGGCGTCGAGCATCAGCGGGCTGTAGGGGCCGAGCAGGTGGGGCAGCAGCCGGCAGAACGCTTCGCCGATGCGGTTGTCCGGCCGGTACCAGTGAGCCAGCGTGGCCAACCATTCCTTATAGCGGTCGCCGGGCACGGCCTCGGCGATACCATGCAGCACGTCCTCGATCGCCGGTCCCAGCGGGCGCATACCCACGGGCGCGAGCGGCTCCGGGTCCGGACCCAGGCTGAATTCCCGCGCCCCGTCCGGCGCGAGGACCACGGTCGAGGAGACCTCGGCCCAGTCGTGGTCCTCGGCCGCCACCCAGTAGATGGCCACCGCCGGCTCGCCCGCTGCTTCCAGCGCGGCGGCCCAGCGGGAGACGGCCACCGCCTTG
Organism: uncultured Thermoanaerobaculia bacterium; assembly: GCA_964245465.1. GTDB lineage: Bacteria > Acidobacteriota > Thermoanaerobaculia > Multivoradales > UBA5704 > DATARR01. The sequence goes on along the minus strand of CAXTNS010000102.1, from coordinate 10,296 downwards.
GCCAGGCAGTAGAGGGGACCGCCCAGAAGCCCGGGCTGCTGGCCCGTCACCACCACGCGCGTCGCGGGGTCCGCCAGCTTCCGGGCGAGCTTGTCGGCGTTCTCGTTGCCGTAGGAGCGGTTCGACACGGCCAGGGCCTCGGCAAGCTCCCTGCGATTCCCCACCGGAGAATGGGGCATGGAGGGCAGCCTGCCCGGCGGCAGGAACCGGAGCGGCGCCAACAAATCGAGATCGCGCCCGGCGAGCCATGCCGAGGGCAGCGGGGCGAGAAGCCCGGCCGCCGCGAGGTCGACGACCTTGAGCTCAGGCCGGCTTGAAACCGATAAGGATGAGGCGTTCGCTGTCACGCTCGTAGGGGTCTCCGTGGAAATTGCCGAAGAGCGAAGAGACCTCGAGGCCCGCCCAGCGCAGGCCGATGATCACCTCCTCCGGCTGATAGATACGCACGCTCTCGAAGAACGTTCGCGGCGGCTCTCCGGGCGCTCTCACCTCGATGCGCTTGTTGATCCGATGGCTCGCCTCGTCGTACCGGCGCTCGATCTCCACCCCTTGGCCCTCCAGCTCCTGCGTCTCGCGGGGCTTCAAGCTCGCGAGCGCCGGCCCGGGGTTCATCAGGTCGATCAGGAACCGGCCACCCGGGGCGAGGACCCGCACGATCTCCTCCAGCACCCGGAAGTTCTCCCGCTCCCGCTCGAAGTAGCCGAACGAAGTGAAGAAGTTGAGCACCCAGTCGAAGCTGCCGGCCACGAAGGGCAGGAGACGCATGTCCCCCGCGACCCGCGGCAGGCCCCGCGCCCGCATGCGGGCGAGCAGAGTGACCGACAGGTCCAGACCCAGCGTCCGGTACCCCCGGCAGCACAACGCCGCCGTGTGGCGCCCGGCGCCACAGGCGAGGTCCAGCACGGCCCGGGGGCGCGGATCTCCGACCCCCGCAACCTCAGCAACTCCCGCAAGATGCCGCTCGACGAACTCTACATGCTCCTCGGCTTCGGACTCGTCCCGATGGGAGTACAGCTCCAGGTACTCCTCGCCGAACCATTCCTTGTACCAGGGCATGACGCCGATCATATCCCCCTCCCAGACGGCGCTATGCTATCCCCATGCTCCGCGAGTGGATCGACGTGCCGGCGGGCCGCTTCTGGATGGGCGGCGGGCCGAGGGACAACGAGAACCCCCGGCACGAGGTGCGGGTCTCCTCCTTCCGGCTGGCCCGGACTCAGGTGACCCGGGAGGAGTATCAAGACTTCCTCGACGAGACCGGCCACGCGGCGCCCTCCTTCTGGGACGAGCCGGCCTTCGCCCATCCCCGCATGCCGGCCGTGGGACCCTCCTGGGAGGATACGGCGGCCTTCTGTGTCTGGGTGAGCGAGCGGGAGGGGTTCGCGGTGCGCCTTCCCACCGAAGCCGAGTGGGAGCACGCGGCGCGGGCCGGCCGCGACGTGCTCTATCCCTGGGGGGACGATCCACCCGAGTCGCTCCCCGGCTACGGCCGCCGATGGCTGGAGGGGCCGGAGCCCGTGGACGCCTACCCCTCGCGCCACCCCCAGGGCTTCCTCGGGCTGGGGGAGAACGTCCACGAATGGTGCTCGGACTGGTATGACGCCAGCTACTACGAGGTCTCGCCCCTGGACGATCCTCAAGGACCTGAATCCGGCACCCGGCGGGCTTCCCGGGGCGGCTCCTGGCGCCACCAGATCAAGGCCTGCCGCTGTACCGCACGCTCGGCGATCCCGCCCGGGCTGCGCTACGCCGATTACGGATTCCGACTGGCTTCGGATGGAAGGAGGGCCCCGCCATGACCCTGCGCCCCTCGCGCCGCGCCGCCCTGACGGCCCTGCTCATCGGCTCCCTGCTCCACACCGTCACCGCCCTGGCGGTCTGGCGCACCTGGGGCACCTTCGGCCGGGGCAACGTCATCGCCTGGATCGATTTCCCCGTCGCCCTCGCCTACGTCCACCTGGACGGGGGGCCGCTGCTCACCTGCAGCC
>CAXTNS010000102.1:524-8298 GCA_964245465.1 uncultured Thermoanaerobaculia bacterium | reverse complement strand
AGTGGGGGGTGATCACGGCGCTGCTGTCGCTGTGGCTGGGCAGCACGGCGCGGGAACGGGTGTAGGGCGGAAATTCCTTTCGGTACGGTCAGGTTAAAATCCCCGCCTATGGTGCAGATCGGCCCTCACCGCATCGATCCTCCTCTCTGGCTCGCGCCCATGGCCGGGGTGACGGACCGCGATTTCCGGCTGTTGATCCGGCGGGTCGGCGGCGTGGGGGTGGTGTCGATGGAGTTCGTCTCCTCGAAGGCGATCGTCAACGGCAACAAGCGTACCCGCGAGCTGATGTACTTCAGCGAGGAGGAGCGGCCGCTCGCCATCCAGATCTACGGCTCGGACGCCGCCACCATGCGCGAGGCCGCCCTGGTGGTCGAGGAGCTCGGGGCCGACATCTGCGACATCAACATGGGATGCCCGGCCAACAAGGTGCTCAAGGGGTGCGCCGGCGCCGCCCTGATGGGCGACCCGAAGCTCGCGGAGTCGATCATCCGCAGCGTGCGGGACGCGATCTCGATCCCCCTCACCGTCAAGTTCCGCCTGGGGCTCGACGACAAGCGCCGCAACTACCTGGAGCTGGGGAAGATCTGCGAGGCGAACGGCGTGGCCGCCGTGGCCATGCACGCCCGCACCGCCCGCCAGATGTTCACGGGCGAGGCCGACTGGAGCCATCTCGCCCGGCTGAAGGAGACGCTGTCGATCCCGGTGATCGGCAACGGCGACGTGCGCGAGCCCGAGGACGCCCTGCGGATGCTGGCCGAGACCGGCTGCGACGGCGTCATGGTGGGCCGCGGCGCCACCAAGAACCCCTGGATCTTCCTCCAGATCGCCGCCCGGATGGACGGCAATATGGTGGGAGAGACGGTGAGCGAGCCGACCCTCGCCGACCGGCGCGACCTGATCCTCGAGCACTTCCGGATGGTGGCCGAGCGGGAGCAGTCCACGTTCGCCCTCCACAAGCTGCGCAAGTTCACCGGCTGGTACACGCACGGCCTGCCCAACGGCCGCAAGCTCCGGCAGGCCATCAACCAGATCCCCGACGTCGAGTCCTTTCTCGCCACGGTCGAGGCCTTCCTCGACGAGCAGCTCGTCGAGAAGGCCGCCTAGGTTCTCCATCCTGTGCCGGAGCACGTGATCGACCTCGAGGTCCCGCCGGAGGAGGCCCTGGCCGCCGTCTGCCGGGCGGCCGAAGACTGGGGGGCGGAGCTCGAGGACCATCAGCTCCATCTCCCCGTCGTCTCGGGCATCCGCCGCGGGATGGTGACGGGGAGCGTCGAAATCCAACCCCTGGAGGGGGGCTCGCGCGTGGCCTTCCGGCCGGAGAAGACCTTCTACTACGTGCAGACCTCGGCGGTGGTGATCCTGCTCCTGGCTGCCGCTGGGGGTGTCCTCACTCTCCTCTGGCCCTTCTTCCCCAAGCTGATGCCCATGGCTCCGTTCGGCGCCCTGCTCGCCTTGGGCGGCTGGTTCCTGGTCGTCTCCCGCCTGCGCACCAGCGGCCCAGACGAATTCCTCGCGGCCGTGGCCTTGAACGCCTGACCTCTGGGGGAATGTCCCCCGCCCCCGCTTGGTTTATAATCCTGCAGCACGGTTCTTTGGAAACTTGGGGGTGTACCGGTCTCGACGGGGAACAAAGCGGAGCAGGGGTGGCGTGTCGAGCTTCCGCTCGTAACACTGGAAAAAATAACTGCGAACGATAACTTCGCCCTCGCGGCCTAAAAAAGGCTCGTGACGTTCCGATGGTGGGCCTTGATTCGCGGCGCCCACCGGAACGACGCTAAAGCGGATCAATGGATGCGGAGGCCTCGCGGCGCATCCTGATATGAAGCGAGGCTGGCTGCCATGCCAGGTTGGCCTTCTCCCAGAGCATGGTGGCGAGACTTAGAACAGAAGGATACACACGTAGAAGCTCCTGAGACGTGTTTCTCGGACGTGGGTTCGACTCCCACCACCTCCACCATCAATACCCTCTAAAAGACATTCACACCTGTATTCTGGAGTACAGGGTCCCTCTCTCTCGGCAACCCGCCTTGGCAGGAGTGGTATCCTCCCTCCTATGGTCAAAGTCCGTCTCAAAGAGGCTAAAAGACACCTCGGTGAGCTTGTTGAGGAGGCAGCAGCGGGACAGGAGGTCCACGACATCGACAAAGTCCTGCTCAGGCCAGGACACTCTGTCAGCTTCGCGAATCGCGACCAGTTGCTGGAGGCGCTCGACCGGCTCAACCAGCGGGTTCCCGCACGGCACGAGGGACGGACCAGGGATCATCGAGAACACTTCTGCATGGTGCGTTACCTGCACTTCGTCGCCGGAGAGGACCTCCTCCCTCTTCCTGTGACATTGAGGAAGCCCCCCAAAGGACAAGACCCTCCAGATTTCGTTCTTGAGTGGCCTGGTAGACGGCAGGAGACCTTCGAGCTGACGGACGGCTCTACACAGGAGTACCAGAAGAGGCTCACTGAGGCGAGTAGAGACGAGGACCGCCTGGTCCTGCCCGTAGATATCAACACGCCGGAGAGGGAAGCGGCTCAGCTCTGGGCCGAGATCCTGTTCTCGGCCTTCCTCGAGAAGGCTGAAGATCTCCGATGCGGTCGCTACGATCTGGACCATCTCCTGATTTACGACTTGACGGGGCTCGGCCTGTTGGTCCCTTTGGAGCGGGGCGGATCGATCCTGAGACGGCAGATCCAGGAGCGGCATGCCAGGGAGGCGCCGGTGCATCGCTTCGGGCGCGTCTCAATTCTTCGCGACCGGGCTCTCCTCCTCGATTTGGAAGGAGAAGGGAGAATCCTCCGGCGGGAGTCGCCGTATTTTCAACTCGGGGTCCTCCGTGCTCACGATGAAGAGGATCTGAAGAGAAGGCTTCGGGAGATAGACCGCTACTGCCGCGAGAATTCCATCCGTCACCTCAAGACCTTCGGCTCCATGCATGGAAGAGACAGGATCGATCTTCGAGAGGACAGCGACCTGGACCTGCTCGTGGAGTTCGAGCCGGGGACGCGCGTTACTCTGCTGGACATGGCCCGGATGGAACGGAAGCTCAGCGAGTTGACCGGATTCAAGGTAGACCTCCGTACTGCGGGCGACTTGAGCCGGTACTTCCGGCAAGAGGTTCTCCAGGAGGCGGTGGAGTTGGATGCTGCCCGAGGATGACAGTATCCGCTTGCAGCACATGCTCGATGCCGCCAGGAAGGCAGTACGTCTGGCTGCGGGACGGGGGCGCGAAGACCTTGACGCAGAGGACGAACCTCTGCCACACGCTCTGGTCCAGTTGGTCTCTGTGATCGGCGAGGCTGCCGGCAAGATGAGCTTCGGCACCTGCTCAGAGCTTGACGAAATCCCCTGGCCCGATATCGTCGGCATGCGCAACCGGCTGATCCATGCCTATTTCGACATCAACCTGGATATCCTCTGGGCCACGGTTCAAGACAGCCTGCCCCCGCTCATTCAGGCATTGGAGTCTGCTCTGGCAAAAGACGAAGAAGTGTGAACAGGCATTCTTTTCAAAAATCTCCGCCCAGACAATTCACTGGCGTTCGAACGCCGCGGCGATGCTGCGCTCGTATGGCGGCTCCAGCACTCCCACCTCGGTGATGATGGCCGCGATCAGCTCGGCCGGCGTCACGTCGAAGGCGAAGTTGAGCGCGGGAGTGTCGTCGGGCGCCACGCGGGTGCCGAAGACCTCGGTGACCTCGGCGGCCTGGCGCTCTTCGATGGGGATCTGCGCTCCCGTCGCCGTGGCGCGGTCGATCGTCGAGAGCGGAGCCGCCACGTAGAAAGGCACCTTGTGGCGGTGGGCCAGGACGGCTACCGTGTAGGTGCCGATCTTGTTGGCCGTGTCGCCGTTGGCCGCGATGCGGTCCGCGCCCACCACGATCCGGTCGACCAGGCCCTGGGCCATGAGGGCGCCGGCGCTGTTGTCGGTCACCAGCCGGAAGGGGATGCCGAGCTTCTTGAGCTCCCAGGAGGTCAGGCGGGCTCCCTGGAGGAGCGGCCGCGTCTCGTCCACCCAGACCTGCCCCAGCTTGCCGTCGCGCCAGGCGGACGTAATCACCCCCAGCGCCGTGCCATAGCCGGCCGTGGCGAGCCCGCCGGTGTTGCAGTGGGTGAGCACCCGCGCGCCCGGGGTGAAGAGGGCGGCGCCGTGCTCGCCGATCCGGCGGTTGACCCGCACGTCCTCGGCGTGCAGCTCGCGCGCCCAGTCGAGCAGCGCCCTCGTCACCGCCTCGGGACCCTGGGCCGCGTTCTCTTCGAAGACTTTCCGGCCCCGCTCCAGAGCCCAGCGCAGGTTGACCGCCGTGGGGCGGGTGCTCCCCAGCAGCTCCGAGACCTCCGCGAACCGTCCGGCAAGCTCTTGGGAATCGCGGACATCGCGCAACCCGAGCACCCGGCCGTTGGCCGCGGCCACGCCGATCGCCGGCGCACCCCGCACGGCCAGCCGCTGGATGGCGTCCGCCACCTGCCCGGAAGTCTCGCAGTCCATCCAGACCTCCTCGACCGGCAGGCGCGTCTGGTCGAGAAGGCGCAGCCCGGGGCCTTCCCAGCGCATGGGCGAGAACGGCTCGGAGGGAGTTTCTTCTGGGGTGTCGTGGCTCATCCGGCGCATCTTATCCTCTCCTTCCGGAACCGTTGATAGAATCCCCGCCGTGAAAGGCGATCCCAGGAACCTCGGCTTCTCGACCCGTGCCGTCCACGCCGGCCAGAAACCCGATCCGCGCACCGGATCGGTCAGCGTGCCCATCTACCAGACCTCCACCTACGTGCAGAACCGGCTCGGCGAAGGCGCCGAGTACGAGTACGCCCGCGCCCAGAACCCCACCCGCAGCGCCCTGGAAGAGCAGGTCGCACAGCTCGAGCGCGGCCATTCGGGCCACGCCTTCGCCTCCGGCATGGCAGCCATCGCCTGCCTGATGACGGTGGTCAAGGCCGGCGATCACGTGGTGGTGTCGCAGAACGTCTACGGCGGCACCTACCGCTACTTCACCCGCATCCTGGAACGCTACGGGCTCTCCTTCTCCTGGGTCGACACCTCGGACCTGGCGGCCGTCGAAGCCTCGCTCCGGCCCGAGACCCGGATGGTCTACGTCGAGACGCCCACCAATCCGTCGATGGACATCACGGACATCGCCGCCGTCTCGGAGCTCGCCCATGGTTACGGAGCGGGGGGCCGTGGACAACACCTTCCTCTCCCCCTACCTCCAGCGGCCGCTCGAACTCGGGGCGGACTTCGTCGTCCACTCGGCCACCAAGTTCCTGAACGGCCACAGCGACTCGATCGGCGGCGCTCTGATCGGCACGACCCAGGAGGACAAGGAGTGGTTCGCCCTGGTCCAGAAGTCGGCCGGCGCGATCCTCTCCCCCTTCGACTGCTTCCTCGTGATGCGCGGCATCAAGACCCTCGCCGTGCGCATGGAGCGCCACGAGAGCAACGCCCGGCGCATCGTCGACTCCCTGGTGAGCCACCCCAAAGTGGAGCGCGTCCTCTATCCCGGCCTGCCGGACCACCCCGGCCACGAGATTCAAAAGCGCCAGGCCTCCGGCTTCGGCTCGATGATCACGATCGAAATGGGGAGCTTCGAGGCGGCCAAGATCCTGCTCGACCGTGTGCGCGTGATGAGCCTCGCCGAGAGCCTGGGCGGCGTCGAGAGCCTGATCTCCCACCCGGCCACCATGACCCACGCCTCCATTCCGCGCGACCGGCAGGACCGGCTGGGGCTGACCCAGGGAATGGTGCGGCTCTCGGTGGGGATCGAGGATGTCGAGGACCTGCTGGCCGACCTCGACCAGGCGCTCGCGGCCGTCTAGTCGTCGTCCGGGTCGACAGCGGCGTAGGCGAGCTCTTCTTCCTCTTCGTCTTCGTCCTCGTCGTCGAAGACGGCGTCCTTGTCGACGCTGCTCGCGATCCAATCCAGGAAGCGCCGCTCGCCGTGGGAGACGCTGAAGGAGAGGATCTCGGGCAGCTCGTAGCTGTGCAACTCGCGAATGGTGGCCGCGACCCCCTCGAACTCCCCTTCCAGCGTCTTGACGATCAGCAGCAGCTCCCCGTCCTTGCAGATCTTCCCCTTCCAGCGGTAGATCGAGCGAATCCCGGGGACGATGTTGACGCACGCGGCCTGGCGCCGCGCGACGATCTCGCGCGCGATGAGATAGGCCTGCTCTTCGGTTCCAACGGTGGTGACGACGACGATCGCACGCATAAAACCACGTTACTGCACTCCTTTGGAGCGAGTCAATGAAGCGGGCCATTCGCGCCGGTCATTCGCGCCAGACGCGCGCCCTGGGGTCATACCGGAGCACGCGCACCCAGCCCGTGCGGCTCGTCACCCGTACCGCCGCCAGGAGGCTCCGCCGGTCGGTCAGGTAGAGCGAGCCCGGAGTTGCCGTCCCCAGCGGGTCGAAGGAGGCCAGGTCCGACTGGTTGAAGCGGATGGGATCGTCGAGACCGGTCATGGGCCGCCTCGGCGAGCTGGGGTCCATGGGCGGCGGCCCCGGCGGAAAGCCGAAACCGAAGCCCCGCCCCAGGTGGGCCAGCCGGCGCGGCGGTTTTACCTGGGGATCGATGCCGGCGTCGATGTCCCGGGTCAGGACGCCGTCGCCGTCACCGTCGCGATAGAGGGTGAAGGTGACGGTGCCGTCCCGGGCGGTGCGGAACTTCACGGCCACGTTGGCGCTGTGGCGGATGGCGTACGAGCGGGTGAGCCGCAGGACCCCCACGAGGTCCTGGGTGGCCAGGTACAGCCGCAAGTCGCTGGAGGTGCGGAGCAGAGGCGGTGCGCCGAGGGCCAGGGCCAGCCCCATCACCGCGAGGGTCACGACGAGATCCACGATCTGGAATCCCTTCTGGAATCTTTTCTGGTTCATGGGCGGAGTCTCCAGAGTCCCGGAAGGGACGGGACCCGATTCGGCCCCGCCCCAAACCGGATCCGTCGTCAGCGGGAGTCCTTCCGGCTCGAGTGGACCTTCTCCCGAAGGGTCGTCTCGCCGGCCGTGGCCACGTAGGGCTTGATGAGCTGGTAGGTCTTCTCGCCGATCCCCTGGACGAGCATCAGGTCCTCGGCCTTCTTGAAGGGGCCGTTCTGCTTGCGGTACTCGACGATGCGCTGGGCGACGCTGGGGCCGACCCGCGGCAGGAGAGCGAGCTGGGTGGCGTCGGCGCTGTTGACGTTGACCTTCTTCCCTCCTCCTTCCGCCTTGGCCTCGGCCGCCAGGCTGGGGAGGGCAGTCAGGAGAAGAGCCAGGATCAGACCGGTGATGGTGATACGGCGATGGGCTTGCCTCATGATTCCTTTTCCTTTCTTTCGCTTGACTCGTTCGGTTTATGCGTTGACGTTCGGGTTCGACGATCTGCAGCTTTTTCCCTTTCCGTGTTTTTCGTTCCGCCGTTTCCTCTGCCCACCTCCTCTCCGTGGTTGACGGCGGCCGGAGGAGATCAAGCTCCCTGCCAGGTGGCAGGAACGGTGTAACTATTTGAAAGGAAAGGAATTGACTCCTGAACGTCTCGAAGCGGTGTGTCAAGCGATCTGGCGGGAAAGGAGGCGGGAAGGGGGAGCGCCGAGGAGGGGCAACGTGTCAAGCGATCTGGCGGTCCGCCAGATCTTTTGCGGCGTCTTTTGCGGGGCAGTGGACCTTTCGAGTACAGTAACCGCGCCATGGCGGAAGAACGGTCGATCCTGCGCGAGTACCTTGAGGCGTTCATCATCGCCGCGATCTTCCTGATCTTCACGCAGAATTGGGTCATCCAGACCTTCTACATCCCGAGCGGCTCCATGGAGGACACCC
>CAXTNS010000102.1:0-514 GCA_964245465.1 uncultured Thermoanaerobaculia bacterium | reverse complement strand
CTTCGTCAACCGCTTCATCTACGGACCCACGGCCTTCGCGATCGGGCGCAAGGTGCTGCCGTTCCGCTCCGTGCAGCGGGGCGACATCGTGGTGTTCCGCTCGCCGGAGGACCCCAAGCTCGACCTGGTCAAGCGCTGCGTAGCCGTGGGCGGCGACACGGTCCGGATCATCGACGGCCAGCTCTTCATCAACGGCCGGGCGGCGAACGACGCGAGCTTCGCCGTGCACAAGAACCCCGACAACGACCTCGGCGTCTACGGCGATCCCCGCGTCCAGATCCGGGACAACTACGGCCCTTACGTCGTGCCGGCCGGCCACTACTTCTGCATGGGCGACAACCGCGACAACTCCTACGACTCGCGGTTCTGGGGGCCGCTGCCGGCCCACCTCGTCAAGGGCCGGGCGCTCTTCATCTACTGGTCCTACGGGGGGAAGACCTCGACCGGGCAATGGGAAGGGGTGGGCGCGAAGCTGCGGGCCCTGGGGGAGACGGCGCTCGGGTTCTTCTCCAGG
>CAXTNS010000101.1:8605-14069 GCA_964245465.1 uncultured Thermoanaerobaculia bacterium | reverse complement strand
GGCTTCCTCTCCCCTACGCGTAGCGTGAAGCTTCACCCTCCGGCGCATGGGGCGCGGGAGGCTGCTTCGTGGAGAGGACCCCAATGTCTACCGATTCGCGGGCCGCGAACGCCCGCTGTTGGATTCTGGGAGCCTGCGCGGCTTTGTGCCTGCTCGCTCCTCCCGCCGTGCGCGCGCAAGACTCGCAGACGCCGCCGGACGACCCCGTAACCACCTTGCGCAAGGAGATCGAGGCGCTGCGGGCCGATTACGAGCAGCGGATCTCCGGCCTGGAGAAGCGCCTGGCCGATCTGCAGGCCACGCAAGGACAGGTCCCCCCGGAGACCGCGCCGGCCCCTGAAGCCGTTCCCGCCGAGCCTGCGGCCGCCGCCGCCATGCCACCGGCTGAGCCGGCCTATGGAGGGGGCGGCGGCAGCGAAGGGGGGGCGCAGACTGCGAACTACTTCAATCCCAGCATCTCGGTGATCGGCAACTTCCTCGCCGTCGCCGGCCGGAACCATACCGAGAACCTCCCGGCCACGGAGCTGCGCGAATCCGAGCTGGGGATCCAGGCGATCGTCGACCCTTACGCGCGGGCCGACTTCTTCCTCTCCTTTGGCGAGGAGGGAGTCGACGTCGAAGAGGGTTTCCTCACGTTCACCTCGCTGCCGGCGGGCCTGCTGGCCAAGGTCGGCCGCATGCGGACTTCCTTCGGCAAGGTCAACACCCTGCACCTCCACGTCCTGCCCTGGCCCGACGAGCCGCTGCCGGTGGTGAACCTGCTGGGCGGCGACGAGGGGTGGATCAGCACCGGCGTCTCGGTCTCCCGGCTCTTCCCGGTGGGGGACGTCTTCACCGAGGGGACGCTCCAGGTCTTCCGCGGCGAGGCGGAGGGGCTCTTCGAGGGAGAGCGCCGCAGCGACCTCTCCTACAACGGCCACTACCGCGTGTTCGCCGACCTGACGGAGGCCAGCAACCTGGACCTGGGGCTTTCCTACGGCTTCGGTCCCAACGGCACGGAGGAGGGCGCCGACACCCGCCTCGAAGGCCTGGACCTGACCTACCGCTGGAAGCCGTTGCCGACGTGCAGCTATCGCTCGGCGACGCTGCGCGGCGAGGTGTACCGGAGCCGCCGCGAGCAGCCGGAAGGCGACCAGACGGCGATCGGCTGGTACGTCTCCGGCGACTACCAGCTCGCCCGGCGCTGGTTCGTGGGCGCCCGTCTCGAGGCGGCCGACCACGCGGACGACGACGCGCAGCGCGACACCGGCAAGGCCGCCCTGCTGACCTTCTGGCCGAGCGAGTTCTCGCAGCTCCGGGCCGAGCTCCGGCGCCGCCACTACAGTCTGACCGGCGAGGACGCCAACGAGCTCCTGCTCCAACTTCAATTCGCGATCGGCGCCCACGGGGCCCATCCGTTCTAAATAGAGGTACGCCATGAAACGCATCTTCTCCATCGTCCTGGCCTTCGCCGCACTCGTGAGCCTCGGCTCCGCGGCCGAGGCCAAGCTCCGCGTCGTCACTTCGCTCCAGGACCTGGCCTCGATCGCCCAGTCGGTCGGCGGCGACCGGGTCGAGACTCTCGCTCTCGCCAAGGGTTATCAGGATCCACACTTCGTGGACGCCAAGCCTTCCTTCGTGCTCCAGCTCTCGCGCGCCGACCTCTTGATCGTGGCCGGGCTGGAGCTGGAGATCGGCTATCTCCCGCCGCTGATCGATCAGAGCCGGAACAACAAGATCCATCCTGGAAACCCCGGCTACCTGGATGCCTCGGTGGGCTGCAACGTCCTGCAGCGGCCCACGACGCAGGTCACGCGCGCCATGGGCGACGTCCACCCCTACGGCAACCCGCACTACTGGACGGATCCCGAGAACGGCCGGGTGGTCGCGCGCGCAATCGCCGCCCACCTGTCGCAGCTCGATCCGGGCGGCAGCGCCACCTATCAGAAAAACCTCGCCGCCTTCGAGCAGCGCCTGACCCAGAAGGAGGCGGAGTGGACGGCGAAGATGGCCCCTTACGCGGGCACCAGGGTCGTCACCTTCCACGACTCCTGGCCCAACTTCGCCAAGGCGTTCAAGCTCAACATCGTGGGCCACGTGGAGCCCAAGCCCGGCATCCCGCCGTCGCCCACGCACACGCTGGAGATCATCAACCTGATCCAGTCGCAGAAGGTGCCGGTGATCCTGGTCGAGCCCTATTTCGACCGGAAGACGCCCGACTACATCGCCGGCAAGACCGGCGCGGCGGTGGTGATTCTGTTCCCGTCCGTCGGCGGCACGCCGGCGATCAAGGACTACTTCTCGCTTTTTGACACGGACGTCGACGCCTTCATCGCGGGGATGGCGGCGATGAAGGGAAAGAAATAGAGGAAGCAATGACGATCTTCCAACTGCTCCTGCCCGCCTTCGTGGCGAGCCTGATCCTGACCGGCATCCACGCCTATCTGGGCGTTCACGTGGTGGAGCGCGGGGTGATCTTCGTCGACCTCTCGCTTGCCCAGATCGCCGCCCTGGGGTCCACCGTCGCCTATCTCGCCGGCTACGACCTCCACTCGACGACCGCCTACCTCTTCTCGCTCGGTTTCACCTTCCTGGGCGCCGCGATCTTCGCCCTGTCGCGCGTGCACCGGCAGACCCGCATCCCCCAGGAGGCAGTGATCGGCATCGTCTACGCGGTGTCGGCGGCGGTGGCCATCCTGGTGATGTCGAAGGCCACCCAGGAGACCGAGCACCTGAAGGAGATGCTGGTCGGCAACATCCTCTCGGTAACCTGGCCGGAGCTCGGGAAGACGGCCGTCCTCTACGCCCTGGTCGGCCTGTTCCACTACATCTTCCGCAAGCGTTTCCTGATCATCTCGATGGACGAGCGGGAGGCCGAGCGGCAAGGCCTGAACGTCCGCTTCTGGGACTTCCTGTTCTACGTCTCGTTCGGTTTCGTGGTGACCTCCTCGGTCGCCGTCGCGGGCGTGCTCCTGGTCTTCTGCTTCCTGATCGTCCCGTCGGTGACGGCGATGCTCTTCGCCGAGCGCCTGGGGCCGCGTCTCGCCATCGGCTGGACGATGGGCGCGCTGGTCTCGGCCGGCGGCGTCGCCCTGTCGTTCGTCATGGACCTGCCGACGGGGGCCGCGATCGTGGCGACCTTCGGCCTGACGCTCCTGCTCCTCGCCGGGGTGAGGAAGGCGTTCTTCAAACCGATCGGGGTGGCGCGGGCCGAGCCGGAATCCGAGAGACGGACGGTACGAGTCTAGGACGCTACGTAGAGGGGCGGCCACGCGGGGCCGCCCCTACGGATCTTTCTCCTATAATGGGCGCCGTGACGCCCCAGGCCGATTCCCTCTATAAAGGATTTCCGCATTTCTCGGCCTGGGGAGAGCTGACTCCCTCGGATATCGATCTCTGGAATCGCTTCGCCGCCAATCTGAATGAAAGGCGGCAGTCCGCGACTCCCGAGACCCTGAAGTCCGCCGTCGAGGTCGCGGTGAGAGCCGCCGCTCTGGATACGGGGGCCATCGAGGGGCTCTATACCGTGGACCGTGGCTTCACGATGACGGTGGCTTTCCAGAGCTTGGCGTGGGAGCAGGCGATCGAAGAGAGAGGAGCCGGAATCCGGGAGTTGTTTGAAGCTCAGCTCCAGGCCTACGAGCTCGTCCTCGATGCCGTCACCCGGAACGTCCCCATCTCGGAAGCGTGGATCAGGGCTCTCCATGAGAAGCTCTGCGCTCCCCAGAAGACGTATCGGGTCCTGACCGAGGTCGGCTGGCAGGAGCAGGAGCTGCCGAAAGGGCAGTACAAGACCCGCCCCAACCACGTCCGCCTTGCCGACGGCACCTTCCACGCCTACTCGCCGTTCGATCAGGTCCCGGAAGAAATGCACCGTCTCGTGGAGCAGATCCGGACGCCGGAGTTCGAGGCAGCGCATCCGATCCTGCAGGCAGCCTACTGCCACTATGCTTTCGTCGTGATCCATCCCTTTGCGGACGGCAACGGCAGGGTGGCCCGTGCCCTGGCATCAACTTTCTTCTACAGGGACCAGTCGATCCCGCTGGTGATCTTCGCCAATCAGCGGCCCGTCTATCTGGATGCACTACGGTCGGCGGATCTTGACGATTTCAGACCCGTCATCAAATTCTTCGGGGACAGAGGGATCGACACGATGCAGCTTGTGGGGGAGAGCCTGCTGACGTCGGAGATGCCGAAGTGGGAAGACTTGGCATCCCAGGTCAGTAATATGGCAAAAAGAAGAGCTCCCTCGGCGAATGAGATCGATAGCATCGCTTTACGGCTCTTCGCCGAAATCGATCACCAGTTTCAATCGCAAACGAGACAGCTCCCAAATCTGTCGCTGAAACACTCTGGGACTCTTTCACGAACTTATCGTCTCGAGGCAGCAGGGGCCGTGGGGACGGGGATGACCGTTCTTTTTTCGATGAACCCTGCCAACTCTTTCCCCGTTGTGGTACATGTCCCTGGAAGCATGGACGATCTCGAAATCCGTTTAGAAGACCTGCGCCCGGAGTTATCAGAGCACTTGAAGCTCCGTCTGACCCATTGGGTGCAACGACATCTTACGGAGATGTTAAAGAATCTCAACCAACAGTTACGGTCCTGAAGACCCCTTCACTTCATTTCTTCTTCGTCAGCCGTTCCACAACCATCTTCAGAACCGTCTGCGTCTCATCGCTGAACCACATGTCCACCAGGCCTGCCAGCTCTCCCTCGGTCTCGTTGAAGAAGGCGACGAGGTCGGCGCGGGAGGTCTGGCGGGTGATGGACATGGCCTGGGGCGGCAGGCACAGGAGGTTGTTGCACCACTCGACGGCCCTTTCCACCACCTGATCGGCGGGCACGAGCTCGTCCACGAAGCCGATCTCCAGAGCTTCGGTTCCCGGGATCAGCGCGCCGCTCATGGCCAGCCGCTCGGCGTGGCGCGGCCCCACCAGGCGGCGGAAGGCGCGGAAGATGAGGGGTGGCAGAGGGATCCCCACCTGAACCTCGTTGAGGCCGATTTTGAAATCCCCTTCCGGCGCCTGAGCCATGATGCGGGTGTCGCAGAAGATCCCGAGCACGGCGCCGCCGGCCGGGCTGTGGCCCGTGATGGCCGCCGCCACGGGGATGGGCGAGGCGGCGAGGGCGCCCATGAGGCCGTAGAGGTCCCTCCAGGTGGCCGCGATGGCTGCCGCGTCCAGTTGGATCAGGAGGGGGATGTCGAGGCCTCCGGAGAACCGGCCGGGCGCGCCGGAGAGGACCAGCGCGCGGGCTCCGTCGTTCGGCGCGTTCAGGACCGCCTCGCGCAGGGCGGCGATCAGCTCGGGAGACAGGGCGTTGACGGGCGGCCGGTGCAGCCGGATCTCGCGGACGGGGCCGTGGTCGATGGTCTGGATCATGGCGGAGAATCCCTCCTCGGCAGCGATCCTATATCGCCTGAATCGCCAATATCGCGGACGCCTCTCCTCGCCAGGGATTGAAATCCCTGGCTACCGACGGT
>CAXTNS010000101.1:7058-8595 GCA_964245465.1 uncultured Thermoanaerobaculia bacterium | reverse complement strand
CCCCTGGCGCGGTCGCAAAATGAGGTCACGTTACCGAGACCCCTCCGTGGCTCCGGCGTTGCGCAGGACCGTGGCCACCTCCTCGTAGTTCTTGTCCTGAGGGTCCCAGACCCGGGCCCAGTCCAGGGCCGAGCGGTCCTCCGAGTTGTCGCGGGCTTTGACGTCGGCTCCAGATTGGAGGAGCAATCGGACCACCTCGAGGTTGCAGGTCTTCGCCGCCTCGATGAGCGGCGTCGCGTCGTCCTGATTGCGGGCGTTGACGTCGGCGCCGGCCGAGATCAGCCGGCGGGCAACCCGCGGGTCCGCCACCACCATGAGAGGCGTGTTGCCATACCCGTCCCGAGTGTTGGGATCGAGCCCAGCGCCGAGCTCCGCGGTAACAGTCGCCAGATCCCTGTCCTTGACGGCTTGAAAGAAGGCCGCTTCCCGAGCTTGCTTCCCGGTAGGTACTTCCGAGCGGCGGACGGCCACGAAACTGAGCAGTAGGACATGGGTGACGAGGAAAAGCAGGACACCCACCACGGAATACTTCCAGAGGCTCACGGTGAGGGTCTTCCGTGCCGCCGCGCTGTCGCCCCGGATCAGCTTGATCCCCGCGCCTCCGTGGCCATGGCCCGGGACAAGCCCTTTTCTCTCGGCCGAGTAGAGACCGAGGGCGCAGACCGTATCGCCGTCCTTGATGATCTGTTCCTTGAGGGTGTGGATGTCGGGATTCAACTGGAAATCGTCGCCGGCCATCCGCCAGTCCTTGCGGAGGTGGCCGTCCTGGTCCACGAGCAGATCCTTCATCTCGGAGAAGACCTTGGTAACGCCCAGGTTTTCAAAGGAGGTCGATTGCAGGTAGGCCCTCGCCCGCATGAAGTCTCCGTTGCTGCGCTGAGCCTTCTCCGGGAACCCTTCGAGCAAGGGAAAGCCCAGGATGCGTACGTTGCCCGTGGGGGTCTGGACCACGCAGGGTGTCATGACGAAGCCCCCGAAGTCCTTGACGCTCTGGGGCCTGGATCTCCTCCTCTGGATCGAGCTTTCGTGGGAGATGCCCCAGGCGCAGAAGACGCAGGGGTCTCCGCTCAAGGGAGCGGGGATCGGCGAGCCCAGGGCCAGGATGGGGCCGACGGCCGCAATCCGCTTACCGTCCTCGAAGGGGGCTCCGGTGAGCGCGTGATCGAGCAGGGCACGGCCTTTCCGCGCCGACCAGGCGTTGCGGAAGGCGCCGATCACGAGCGTGAGGGCGACCCCGCCTCCGAGAGCGACGAGCCAGTCTTCCGGCGAGATGAACCAGCGGTGGAACGCCAGATGGTAGAGGCCCGCCAGAACGGCGACTTGCAGCAACCAGAGAAGGCAACCCTTCTTCATGCCGGTACCCCTCCCGAAATTTCGGGGGAGCCTAGCACGGGCCGGCGGAGCGTTCCTTCCGCAGCCGCGCCCGCAGGCGCTCCAGGTTGTCCGGCAGGGTGTATTCGGGGCCGTGGACGAGCCGCAGGGCCTCCCTCCCCCGGCAGAGCACGGCGGGCGTGGCGAGGCCGCGGCGGCCCGGAGC
>CAXTNS010000101.1:459-7048 GCA_964245465.1 uncultured Thermoanaerobaculia bacterium | reverse complement strand
CTCCATGCGGCTTACCCACGGGAACTGCGAGCGGAGCGTGCCAGGCGATCAACCAATCACCCCCATTTGAGCGAACCGCGAACTCTTCGCTGTCGTGCGCCATACGACGCTGAAGCATTGCCATCCCCTCAGGCTTCTCCTCCCACCAGCGCGTGGCCTCGGCTTCACTGGCGGGATCTCCCAGCTCCACGAGGCGGAACGGGAGAGCCACGAGCAGCTCCGGACCGGACCGGCAGACGTCGGCCAGGGTCTCCAGGTGCCAGACGCGGTCCTTGTCCACGTGGGCGTTCTTTTCGGTCGCGAGGAGGTGGAAGGGCGCGAAGCGGAGGTCCGCCACGGAGGCGACCCGGCGGCAGCGGCGCCGGTACGCTTCGACGAACCGCACCGACAGATCGTAGCGTGCGCGCTGACGGGCTAGGAGGTCGTGGATGTCCAGCCCCCGGGCTCCCGCCTCGGCGAGGCGTGCCACCGCTTTGGGCAGGGCCGCCCGGGCCGCCGCGCCCACCGTGGCGTAGCGTTCCCGGAGGAGCTCCCGGTTGTTCAACGACCAGGGCGTCAGCTCCCCTTCGAGACAGACCCAGCCCGTGTCCAGCCGTTCCCAGAGCCCCGCGCGGTCGAGGATGTCGCGGAGACGGCCGAGGAAGGCCTTCTCCAGCGCCGGACCGTCGATCAGCCGCTGGCCGGAGCGCGTCCAGGCGACGCCGATCCCCTCTCCCCCGAAACGGCGGCGGGCCTCCTGTTCGTCACGGCAGACCACCACGACGGCCCGTGTGCCCCCGAGCGTCTCCTCGCAGACGGTCCGCTCGACTCTCCCGGCCCGGAAGTGGGCGAACACTTCGTCGGGGTGCTCGAGGAAACCCGGCCGGCGGCTCGGCTCCGGCAGGACCGGAGCGGGCGGCAGGTAGAGAAGCCAGCGCGGATCCACTCCGGAGGGTCCCTGAGCCGTCTGGGGAAGGAACAGATGGGCCGACCGGGCCGTGCCCGCCCACGCCCGCCGGGCGGGCACGGAGACCAGCTCCCGCGCGGGCTAGCGCAGGGCCGGGAGGCGGCCGCCGAAGACGCCGCCCGTGGCGCCGGGGAGGGTGCCGGTGGGCCAGCGCGGCGCGGCTACGGGCGTGTGGCCGTAGACCACCAGGGCGGAGCCGTTGTACCCGGCGGCCCAGTCGAGGCGGACGGGCAGGCCCAGCTCATCGATTTCCCCGGTCGTTTCGCCGTAGAGGGCGAAGTCGCGCACCCGGCCGGTGTCGCGCCCCTGCATGGGCTTCTTCATGCCGGCGTGGGCGGCCACGAGCCGGCCCTCGTCCAACACGTAGTGGCTCACGAGGCTATCCAGGAAGGCGGCGATCTCGGCGCGGAATTCGGGCGGTTCCCTCCCAATCTGCTCGATCGAGCGTTCGAGCCCGTGGGCGATCCGGACGTTGCGTCCCTTGAGCCAGCGCAGCAGCTTGTCGTCGTGGTTGCCGGGAACGCAGAGGGCTGAGCCGGCTTTCACCATTCCCATCGCGATGCGGAGCACGTCCGGCACCCGCGGCCCGCGGTCCACGAGGTCGCCGAGGAAGACCGCTTTCCGTCCCCCCGGATGGTGATGAATGCCGGAAGCGTCCGGCGCGTAGCCGAGCCTGGCCAGCAGCTCTTCCAGCTCGTCGCCGCAGCCGTGGACGTCGCCGATGAGATCGAAGGGGCCGGAGTCGAACCGCCGGTCCAGGCGCAGGGGCTGCCGCTCGATGCGGACCGCCTCGACCTCCGCCGGCGAGCGAAAGATCCAGACGTTGCGCTGGAACCCTTCGCCGGCGAGGCCCGGCAGGGAGCGCCGCAGCTCGTCGATCTGGCCGCTCACCACGAAGGGCTCCACCTGCCGGTCCGGGCGGCGGCGGTTGCGCTCCTGGCAAACCCCTTCCGGCAGGTGGAAGACGAGGGCCACCGGGCGCACGTAGTACCGGCGGGCGAGGTCGAGAAGGGGCTTGCGCGCGTCGGGCTTGACGCTGGTGGCGTCGATCACGGTGAGCCGGCCCCGGGCGAGGCGCTTGGCCGCGATGCGGTGGAGGACGTCGAAGGCGTCCCGCGTGGCCGACTGGTCGTGCTCGTCGTCGGAGACCCAGGCCCGCAGGGCGTCGGACGACAGCACCTCGGTGGGCCGGAAATGCCTGCTGGCAAAGGTGGACTTGCCCGATCCGGAAGGGCCGATGAGGACGACCAGCGAAAGCTCGGGGATCGGCAGGATCACCGTCCTGATCCTCCCTCTGGGCGGGTCAGCACCGGGACGAGGTCGCGCAGATGGGCGAGCAGCTCCCGGGCGGGCCGGGTCGAGCGCAGGGTGACCGTGAAGCACCGGCTCGGCCCCCAGTCCGGGAAGGCCGGATCGAGCGGCTGCGCCTCGGCCGTCACCGCGTACCCGAGCGGCTCGAAAGCCCGCCGCAGCTCCTCTTCCCCGCCGCGGCAGGGAAACGCCGCGATCCGCGCCTCCAGGGGGATCGCCGGCCCGGTGCCTTCCTGCTTTACGAGCAAGGCATCGAGCGCCCGGACCAGCAGGGGCGAGGCCGCGTAGAGGCGTACGTCGACGGATTCCAGCTCCAGGGGATCGGCGTCCAGCAACAGCGCCGCGGTACCTTCAGACTCCGTGGCCTCCGGGAAAAAGGCGTACGCGCGGCCGAAGGGCAGGTCGAACGTCTCGATCCGGTCCAGGGAGAGGCCCAGATGCGCCGCGAGATCAGGGGCGGGGGTCTGGGTGGCGCGGAGGGTCAGCAGCATGGAAAAGCGATTCTACAGGCCGTCTTGCATACTCCCTTCCAGACAAACCCGTTCAGCAAGGGCGTTCGTACACGCTGCCGTAGGGATATCCTCCTCCCTCATGATCCGCCTGCCGTCTCGCCTCGCCGTCCTCTCCCTCGCCGTCCTCCTCGCCGCCTGCGGCCAAGACGCCTCCGGTCCCCTGCCTCAGGAGGCCTACGTCTGGCAGCGGGATTGGACCCCGGCCGTCCGCGCATCCGTCCGGCAGGCGTCGAAGGACTTCTCCGGCCTGATCGTCCTCGCGGCCGAGGTGGACCCCCGGTCCCAGCCGCCTCAGGTGGCCCGGGTGCCCCTGGATACCACGGCCCTCAAAGGCTTTGGCAAGGCCGTGGGCGCGGCGATCCGGGTGCATACCTTCCAGGGGCTGTTCGCGAATGATCCCAAGACGGTCGAATTCCTCCAGGGCCTGATCCGCAGCGTCAAGGCCGAGGCCCGGGCCAAGGGGATCTCCCTTTCCGAGATTCAGATCGACTACGACTGTCCGGAGTCCAAGGTCGAAGACTACACCTTCCTCCTCACCACCCTGCGGAAGACCGCGGCACCGGTGCGCCTCACCCTCACCGTGCTCCCCACTTGGCTCTTCTGGCGCCATGAATTCCGGAACCTGATCGAGGCGGCCGACGGCTACGTCCTCCAGGTCCACTCGCTCAAGCCCCCCGAATGGGTCGTGGAAGGGGACATCCTCCTCACCGAGCCCGAAACGGCGAAGGGCGTGGTCAAGCAGGCCGCGAGCTACGGGCACCCCTTCCGCGTGGCCCTCCCCACCTACAGCTACCAGGCCGCCTTCGACGCCGGGGGCCATCTCATCGGCCTGCTGGCGGAAGGCCCGCTGCTCTCCTTCGCGGAAGGCAGCACGGTCCGCACCGCGCGCAGCGATCCGGCGGCCATGGCCGCGCTGGTCCGCGACTGGACCCGGGAGCGGCCCAAGGAGCTGACGGGCATCCTCTGGTACCGCCTGCCCGTCGAAGGAGACCGCCGCAACTGGACCTGGCCGACCCTGCGGGCCGCCATGGCGGGACGGGTACCCCGGAGTGAAGTCCGGGCCGCCGTCCGGAAACCCGAGCCGGGGCTGGCCGAAATCGACGTCACCAACCCCAGCGAGGCGGACGCGCCCTGGCCCTCGCCGGTCCGCATCCGCTGGCAGGGCGAGGCCCCCATCGCCACGGACAGCCTGACCGTATACAGGATCGTGTCCAGGAGCCCGTCGGAGATCACCCTGGTGCGGTCCGGAGCCGGGTTCCTGCGCCCCGGCGGACGGCTCCCCGTCGCCTGGCTGCGTTTCGCGAAACCCACGGAGGTTCAGGTTGAGTTACCGTGACCTTTTGGTTCGAGCTGGTCTGATCACCATCGTCCTCTTCCTCGGCAACGCCGCTCTCCAGGCCTGCGGACCCTACTTCCCCCGGAGGCTGGTGACGGACGAGGCCGCCATCCTCGAAGCGCCCCCCACCTGGCTCAAAGACCTCCTCGAGCAACGCCTGCCCACCGCGGTGGGAGGCGTCCTCATAGGAACACGGCTCCAGAAACAGCCGTTCAAGGCCGTGGTGCCTCCCGAGCAAGGCCCTCACCGGCAGACGGCGGAGGTGGACCAGAGAGACCTGGAGACCGCCACGTCGAACCGCACCCTGACGGCGAAGTACGCCGAGATCCGCGAGCGCCTCGCCCAGTACGGCGACGCGGTGGCCGCTTGGCGGCAGGAAGCGGCCTGGGCCGATCCGCCGCCCCCGCGTCCGGAGCCGCCCGCGGACCTCACCGTCCCCGTGGGACTGCCCGGTGAATTCGACGACTATCTCCGGGGCGCCATCGCCTACCACCAGGGCCGGTATCAGGCCGCCCAAAGCTCTTGGAAGAGGCTCCTCGACCGTCCCGAGGCCGAACGCCGCCTGCGCTCCACCTGGGCCGCGTACATGCTGGGCCGGTTGAGCCTTCAGAACGATCCGAAGACGGGCCTGCCCACCAATCCGGAGGGGGCGGCCCAATGGTTCGAGCGCACCCGCGAGCTGACCGAAAAGGGCTTCCCCGATCCCCTGGGTCTCGCTGCCGCCAGCCTCGGCTGGGAAGCCCGGGCCGAGCTCGCCCTGAAGCAGCCGGACAAGGCGCTGGTGCTCTACCTGGAGCAGGTCGGGGCGGGTGATCCGCGCGCCGTGCAGTCCATCCGGACCACGTCCTTCAAGCTGCTCGACGAGCCCCAGAGCCTCAAGCAGATCGCCGCCTCGGACGAGGCCCGGCCCATCCTGAACGCCTACGTGATCTCCCGCTGGGACCGGGTGGATTACGACGGCCCCCTCGACCCCGCGCCGGCCCGCAAGTGGCTGGAGGCCATCAAGGCCGTCCAGCCGAAAAACGGCGCGGACGCCGACCGCCTGGCCTGGATCTGCTACCGGGCCGGGGACTTCGCCTGCGCCGAGGAGTGGCTGAAACGCGCGAGCGGTCCCATGGCCGACTGGATCCAGGCCAAGCTCCTCATGCGCGCCGGCAAGCTCGACGAGGCCGAACGCCTCCTCGGCCGGATCGATCGCCTGCCCACGAAACCCGGACCGGAGCACGACGCCTGGGAAGCCTACGAAAACCAAGTGCACCCCGCGCTCACGCCTCACGTCTACGGCGACCGCGGCGCCGTCCTGCTGGCCCAGGGAAATTACAAGGACGCCCTGTACCCTCTGCTCGCCGGCGGCTACTGGAGCGACGCCGCCTACATCGCCGAGCGGGTGATGACGACGGACGAGTTGATCACCCACGTGTCCCGGAACTGGCCCGTAAAGCTCGCCTCACACCGGCCGGAAGAGTACGGCGACGACTGGACCCTGCCCTATGCAGGCATCGTGATGCCGGACAAGGAGCGGATCGCCTACGACCTGCGCTACCTGGCGGGCCGGCGGCTGGTCCGGGAGGGCCGGTACGAGGAGGCGGAGAAGTTCCTGCCGGTCCCCCTGGGCGGGTCCCTGAAGCTCCTGGCGCGCTCGGTCGCCGAAGGCCGCGACGAGAAGCGGCCGGCCGCGGAGCGATCCCGGTCGCTCTTCCGCGCGGCCTGCGTCACCCGCTACCAGGGCCTGGCCCTCCTCGGCACCGAGCTCGATCCCGACTGGTTCCTCTACGAGGCCCAATACGAGAACGACTCCTTCGCCAAGACCCGCGCCCGCGGTGAATTCAAACGCCTCGGCCCCACGGAAGACGAGCGAAAACGCGCCCGCGAGAGCGCCGTGAAGCCGGCCAAGCGCTTCCATTACCGTTACCGGGGGATGGAGCTGGCGCAGGAAGCCGCCGCGCTGCTGCCGGACAACACGGTCGAGAAGGCCCGCATCCTCGCCACCGCCGGCAACTGGATCGAAGGGCGCGACCCCGAAGCCGCCAAGCCGTTCCTCGACGCCATCCTGAGCTGCTGCGGCCAGACGGACATCGCCACCCGGGCCAAGAAGGTGAACGCGATTCCGAACGTGCCGGATGCTTGCGAGGTGGAGACGCGAGGGGCGGGGGATTCCTAGGGGCTGTCAACATGGACCTGGCGTAGCGCCCCTGGGAGGCGCTACGCCAACAGTTCAATCCTGCCCTGACAGCGTACTACCCCTGAGATTCCAGGCGCGCCAGAAACTCCGACGCCCGAACGATCCAGATACCCTCGTATCTCTGGAGCTTCAACAAGTGCCGGTCCCCTGAGACGATAACGTCAGCTCGGGCCGACAGAGCACAGGCGAGCACGGCGTCGTCATCCGGATCTTCCTCGATAACGGGAGAGAGCGCCCGAGGAAGGATGACACGGGCCAAGGCCGCATATCCAAGAGCCAACTCATGCGGCTCGATCCCAACC
>CAXTNS010000101.1:0-449 GCA_964245465.1 uncultured Thermoanaerobaculia bacterium | reverse complement strand
CCAACCAGAGCCAGCCGGCGGGCAAACTTTCTGCGGCTCAGTACGTCTTCCAGCTCCAAGAGGAGGTCTGGACTGGTGAACAGGTCGATCCGAAAGATCCGGGCGAAGTCGAGGATCAGACGCGGCGGGCTTGGCCAGAGAAGTCCAGATACTACGATGTTGGTATCAGCAACGACCCGCATTCGATGCGCGCCGCCGCGAGCGGGCAGCCTCGACCTCCGCTTCCACCTCAGCTTCGGTCATGGAAGGGAGGGGAACGGCCGCCAGGCGATCGGCGGCTTCGAACAGACGGTCGACCCGATGTTTCCGAAGCGCTTCGCGCAGGAGCATCTCCAGGGACTCAGGTCTCAAGAGACCCTGAGCCTCTGCCTCTCGGGCGATGCTGTCCGGCAGTCGCAGCCGAATGTCGAGTTGAACCGTGCCTTCCTTCTGAGCCATGACTTTAGGAG
>CAXTNS010000100.1:0-14115 GCA_964245465.1 uncultured Thermoanaerobaculia bacterium | reverse complement strand
CCCGGCCCACGTCGAGCGCCAGCCCCGGGGGATGGACGCGGAACCAGTTGTCGTCCCCGGCGCGAGACCATCCCTCGATGCGGAGGTCACCAAAACGGAGCTCGACGGGTCGCATACAAGAAAGAGGAGCAAGCCCGCCGCCCGGTTTTCCAGAAGATCGGGCGGCGGGAAGGGTTCGATTCAGATCTCCCGGTACAGCCAGCGGCGGAAAGGCCCGAGGCGGTTCTCGACGGTCTCCCAGTTCGGCTCGATCAACCAGAGGGTCGCCGCCACCGAAGAGAGCAGCGAGTTGCCATCCTGGGGCGTGAAGCAGAAGCCGTAGACCTCGCGTTTCCTTCGTACCGCGAGCGTTGGGGCCACCACCACGGTCTGCGACAGGATGCGGCCGTAGTAGCCGTGGTCGCGGCCGAAGCTGAAGATCAGGTTGGCGTAGCGCTTGTCCGTGGTGGCCACGAGCGGGTTCTCCCGGAAGCGCTTCTTGACCTCCTCCAGCGTGGTGTCGCGGTTGAGCTCCAGGTTGAACCAGATCGAGTGCATGTACTGGGTGTTGAGCTTGACCGCGCTGGAGAAGAGGTTGAGGTCCAGGCCTAGCGTCTCGAACACGTAGTGGGCGTCCCGGGCGTGGTGGGTTCCGAATTCGGGGTCTTCGTGCTTGCCCACGTTGGGGGCGGGCACGAAGCTGTCTACCTGGGAGATGTCGTTCGACCGCCGCATGCAGACGAAGGTGCCCTTCTGGATACAGAAGTCCCGGCCCCCGTCGTGGCAGAGGGTCTTGATAAGGGTCGAGATGTTGTGCGTGTTGCAGGAGACGATCTGGATGAACCGGTCCTCGCCGGGCACGAGGATCTCCTCGTTGATGCCACGGGCATAGGGCTTGCCGAAGCCGAACTCGCTCCCCTGCGCGAGGAAGCCCTTGGGGCCGGTCAGGTTCTCGTAGAACTTTTCCTTGTTCTCGTTGCCCGCGGGCGTGCAGTCCAGCACCACGGTGGCCCGTTCCAGGGCCTCCCGGGACTCGAAGCTCACCTCATGCCCAAGCTTCTCGAACTCCGAACGGACGTCCTCGTCCACCGCCAGCTTGGCGCCGCGCTGGATCAGATGGTTGAGCTTGGCCCGGTCGGACGCGAGCGGCGTCCGCTTGTGGAAGGTGACTTCATCGATCCCCAGCCGGTCCCGGAAGTCGGTGAAGAGACCGAGCAGAGGCTCGCCAATCGTGCCCGTGCCCACGATGTGGACGATCTTTTTCATGATTCCCTCTCGAGAGAACGGTTGTTGGACGGAAAGGAGCCGCAACCCGGCGGCGACGGGCGGAGATTAGCACAGGGGCGGCCTCCTCGCTGTCTACCGTCCCGCCGAGCAGGCCGGGTTCACCAGCTCGACCCGGCGGTTTTTGGCGCGCCCTTCGGGAGATTTATTGTCGGCCACGGGCCGTGTCTCGCCAAAACCCTTGGACGTCAGCCGGTCGGCGGCTAGACCGTGTTGGGTAAGCCAGAGCTTCACGGCAGCGGCCCGGGCATTGGAAAGCTTGAGGTTGGCGTCGTCCGCCCCCACGTTGTCGGTGTGGCCTTGCAGCTCCACAGGGAGGGCGGGTCTCGCCTGGAGCAGGGCGGCCACCTTGGCCAGCACGGGCTCCGACTCGGGCTTGAGGACGGACTGGTTGAAATCGAAAAACACGCCGTAAAGCGGCAGGTGACAATCCTTGTCGAATTTCGCGGCCCAGTTTTCCCCTCCTACGTCGGCGACCGAATAGGACAGGTTGGCGCCGTACTCATAGAAGACCTTGGCCCAGACGTCACGGCCATTCTTCGCATAGTGAGCGATCACGGAGCCAGCATGGGCGGCCGTGGCATCAGTCGGATAGAGGACCTTCCAGCCGGCCTTGGTAAACGCTTCGCGATAGTCCGCGATGAACTGGAGCTGGGACAAGGTGGTCGGCCCTTGATAGGAACGCGACAGTACGCCGGTGCCCACCAACACCGGCTCGCCCCCGGCCTTGCCGGGCTCGGTGATGTCCAGGGGACCCTCCGCGTGGCCCTCCCCCTTCCGTGTGGAGCCGGGGTAGGGAGGAAGGTACGGGATGTCCGCGTTGTCTCCAAATTTTTCCGGCTGTGCGGCGGGAGGAGAAAGCGTCAGCTTGTTCGCCGCGCTTCCCATTTCAATGATCTCCAGGTTTACTTGCGCCTGGGGAGCGTCCATCTTCACCTTGGCCCAGGCGTCGGTCCCCGCTTTCGTGAGGTGCATGGAGAAATTGGACTTGTCCTCGCTGACGTACACCATCTGCCAGCCGTTGCGGGTGAAGACCGCCTGCATGGCTTTGAAGATGCGCTCTTCGGTGCCGTTGTAATAACCGGGCGCCGGCTCCCCCGCCGCCGGCTTGTAGGCGAGCCAGCGAACATAGTGATGCCCCTTCTTGGTGGCCATCTTCCCACCCGAGGCGTCCACGGGAAATTCGACCTCGCCCAGGTCTTCATGAACGAGCGACTGATCAGGATCGATCTGGATCTGCGGTGGGAACTTGACGTATTCGGGGAAGCCGAGATCCGCACGGAGCGGTGAGGTGAGAATCCAGAGACCCGCACAGAGCGCGGCGGTACGACCATCGATGGTTTTCAAGAAAGGTTTCCTCGTTTCAGGGTTGTTGGAGAAGGGCGCGGATTTCATCATCCTTGCCGGTCAGTTGCCAACGGATCCAAGACACTGGGATGACCCCAGCGGCATCGACCTCGGCGAAGAAATCGGAGAGCTTGAACGCGTCGCCGAGTTGGTGGCTGCGCTCGGACCGGCAGGATCTCTTTCTTCGCCAGGAAAGCGAGATATTTGCTCACCGCTTCGTTGGCCCGCTGGTTGTATTCCTCGAGGTTGGCGATGGCGGCCAAGGGCGGCAGGCCGCGGTTGCGCTGCTCTTCGAGATGGAGAGAGGCGTGGGCGCGGTCGAGCTCGCGCCGCAGGAGCCGGACCTCGTCGTCCCAGGTCATCGGGATCAGGTGGACGTTGCGCAACGCCCAGTTGTAATTCTCTTTGCCGATCCCCGAGGGACTGGTCTTCGAGGGCGCCTGCTCTTCGAGCCAGGTGACGAAGTCCTGCGTCGCCCACAGGGCCGCGGAGGTGGAACTGGTGAGGGGCTCACCGGCTCCGGCGGTGCGCTTTTTCAGATCCTCGAGCGCCGCCACCCGACCGCGCATCGTCCCGATGCCCGTCAGCCACAGCTCGCGGGCATTGCCCACCAGGTTCTGCCGCGCCTGCCGGAGCAGAGGCGGAATGGTCCCCAATTCGGTGGCCAACCGCGCTTCGTCCGCCGCCGTCAGCGGGAAGGTGTATTTCCAAAGGTCGATCAGGGCGTGGTGGGTCGGCCCTTCATGAGCCAGGGTGTCGCTCTGCTCGGTCCACACCGAAAGGTAGAAGGCCGGGTCGTGGGCCCAGGGACGGAGAATGCGGTGGTTGAAGTCGAGCCCGTTCATCTCGGCCCGCACGAGGTGGTAATCGACCTGCTGCGCGACCGGCCAGCCGCTCGGATCGATCGCCCGCAGCCGCGCCTGGAAGATCCGCAGCTTCTCGTGCTGAGCCGCCATGGCCGCTTCCCCGTAGTCAGGCGCTCCGTCACGCCGCGGCGGCGGCTCGAAGGCCCGCCACTGCTCGAAGAGGGCCACCAGCGCGTCGTAGCCCGCCGGCGCCTCCTGAGAGCGCAAGGCGGGCGACTGCAGCAACGCAACCAGCAGCAGGGCGAAGGTCAGGACGCGGCTTCCAAGGCGGTAGCGGGGAGCTTCGGAATCCATGGCAGATCCTTTCCGCTTTTTGACGGGGCGATTATTGCAGAGGGCGCGCCTTGCACGCGCCTGCGAACCCGGTGCCCGGCTCGGATTACGTCCGGAGAATGGCGAGGACGTCGGCGGCCGAGGCGGCGGCCGCTTGGCCGAGAACGGCTTCGAGGAGGGTGGGATCGCCGCACTGGTCGAGGGCGGTTCGCAGGTCCTCGCCGACCGCAAGACCTCGGCCCAGCAAGACCGCGACGACCGCCTTGCACAAACCCTGGATTTCTCCCTGGGTCTCGCCCTCGGCACGGACCTCGTCCAGGCTGGCATAACCCTGGCGCTGGAGGAGGTTGCGGAAGATCACCTGGCGCGCGGCTTCGCGATCCCAAAGGGCTTCCACCGGCACCGGATTGGCGAGGATGCCTGGTGCTTCGAGCTGCTCACCGGCGTTCGCGATGCGCACCTTCGACCCCGGCTGATGCACTTCCACCCGCCGGGGACCGTTCAGCCGCACCACCCAGATGTAGCGGGTGCCGGCGGCGAACAGCTCCTGCATCTTGATCTGCAGCTCCTCCTCGTCCTGGCCGGTGTCGGCGTATTCGACGGCCAGGGGAGGTGCGCCCTGGACCCAGCCCGGCTGATCGGGCATCTCTCCGACGGCAAGATCGGGCGCGCGGAGGGTCTCCGGAGACGGGGAGAAGCCAATATCGACGCCAACGTCCTGGACCGCGGGATCGCTGGCGAGCACGCCGCCTCCAACGTTGGTGGCCCTTCCTCCCCGGCTGCCAGTCGGCAGGCAGCGAACCGGGTGGCCGTTGGACAGCTCGTACGGATCCCCCGAATGAAGCTGATCGGCACGGAAAGGTCCGGGATTGCCGAGTTGCGGAATCCTCGTCGCCATAAAAAGAAGCATAGCACTGCTCTTCAGGGATGCGAGACGAGGATCAGGCTCTCCACTCTCCTCATCCATGCCCTGGCTTGCATGATCCCCGATTTATTGTAAAGTCTCTATGTGCAGTCGCCGTCTCAGTCCTCCGGACGCCCATCCCCCATCTCGCCGTGTTTGCCGCCGCCGCGCCATTCGGGATCGCGGCGGGCGAAGCTGTCGATCTCCCGGGGGACTTCGACGATCGTGCGGGTCACGTTGGGGTCGCAGATGCCGTTCTCGCACTCGTAGGTGTAGACGTTCCACTCCTCGCGCCGGCTGAAGCCGGAGAGAGTCTGGTAGGTGTTGCAGTTGCCACACTTGATTGAAATGTTCCGGATGTTGATCTCGTCGCCCATACGATCCTCCTCCTTCCGATCTTCCCACGGTGGCCCGGCTTTTGCACTTTTTGGCCCCGCCATGAGAGCCGCACCCTGTCTCCGTGCCCTGGGGCTGCTGGCGATCCTGATCGCGAGCCCTGGACTCGCCCAGGAGCCGCCGACCTCGACGTTTGCGGACGAGGTCTCAGTGGGGCTGGTGCTGGTGCCCGTCGTGGTCCGCTCAGGCGCCGGGTTTGCGAAAAATCTTGACCGGGAGGACTTCCGCCTGTCGGTGGAAGGCAAGCCGGTCAGGATCGAAAGCTTCGAGCGCCGCTCGGACGCGCCCGCCAGTGTGGTGATCCTCCAGGATCTCTCGGGCAGCATGGAGACCGCCGGCAAGATGGACTGGAGCCGCGAGGTGACGCGCTTCTTCTTCGACAAGGCACTTCCGGGAGACGAGTTTGCGCTCGCCATCTTCGCGGGCGACGAGCAGTTCCAAGTGGAAGTGCCGTTCACCTCCGACATGTCGGCACTGCGCGAAGCGGTCTCCCGCTGGAAGGCCTATGGCACCACGGCCCTCCATGACGCCGTGGCCAGCCTGCCGAGGATCTCGCTCGAGGGAAGGAACCCGAAGCGTTTCGCCATCCTGGTCACCGACGGGGTGGACAACGCGAGCCGTCTCACCCCCGAGCAGGCCCGGACCGTCGTGCAGGACGCCCATCTTCCCACCTACGTCCTCGGGCTGAGCGCGGGAAACCCGTACGAGCTCTCCACCGAGGGCAAGAAGATCTACCGTTACGCCGACGTGCTGAGCCTGCTCGCGGCGGTGACGGGAGGCCGGTACTACTCCATTGCCAGTGCCGAGGACCTGCAGAAGGCCCTCACGGCCATCCTCGACGACGTCCGTCATCAGTACGTGCTGGGGTTCTCGACCGGCGACGGAGCCGTGCGCTTCCGGAAGCTCGCGGTCGAGGTGAAGGGTAAGGACAGGAGCCGCCGCACCGTCGTATTCCGGCGCGGCTACAAGGGAACGCCCCCCGCGGAGCCCCCGGCAGGGGGTTAACTCGAACCGGGGCCCTGCTCCCCCGCTTTCAGGCAACAGCCAGGCGGAGCAGCCCCCTATCAAGGGAGAAACAAGCCATGAAACTGAAGCTTTGCGTTGTCGCTCTTTCGCTGGCCGCCCTCGTCGGCACGACCGGCTGCGCGACCAAGAAATACGTCAAGCAGGAGACCGGCGCCGTCAACACCCGGGTCGACGACGTCCAGGGTCAGGTCGAGCAGACCCAGACCCGCCTCGACACGCACGACCGGCAGATCGGCGACGTCTCGAAGACCGCCCAGGACGCGCTGCGCCGCGCCCAGGAGGCGGGCAAGCTCGCCGAGGGCAAGTTCCTCTATGAGACCGTGCTGACCGACGACAAGGCGAAGTTCGCTGTCGACACCGCTGACCTCTCGCCCGAAGCCCAGACGGCCATCGACCAGTTCGCCGAGCAGCTCAAGTCGCAGAACAAGAACGTCTACGTCGAGATCCAGGGCCACACCGACAGCACGGGCTCGGAGAAGTACAACGAGGAGCTCGGTCTGCTGCGGGCCGAGGCCGTGCGCCGGTACCTCAACCAGAAGCACGGTTTCCCGCTCCACCGCATCAACGTGATCTCCTACGGCGAGACCGCCAGCGTGGCGGACAACAACACCCGCGAAGGCCGCGCCCAGAACCGCCGGGTCGCCCTGGTAGTGCTGCAGTAACCTGATCGTCCGGTTTCGGGGCGGGCTCGTCCCCGCCCCCAGGATTTACCCCTTAGCTCCTGCCTTCTTGATGATCTGCCGCAGGGTGTCGCCGTCGGCGATGCCGGACTGGAAGTAGGACACCTTCCCCTTCTTGTCCACCACCAGCAAAGTGGGCAGCGCGACGATGCCGAGATCGGCGGAGATGTCGTCTTCCGGGTCGAGCAGCACGGGATAGGGGAAGGGCTTGTCCTTGAGGAACTTCTTCACCTGCTCCGGCTCCTCTCCCACGTTGGCCGCCAGGAACTGCACGCCGCGCCCCTTGAAGTCGCGGTAGACCGGCTCCAGGATCCGCGCCTGGAGGTGGCAGGGTCCGCACCAGGTGGCCCAGAAGTCCACCACGACCACCTGGCCACGGAAATCTTTGGGACCCAGCGAACGGCCGTCGATCGTCTTCAACCGGAAGTCAGCCCTGGGACCGGGAGCCGGAGCGTCGCCCGCCCGGGCGCCGTCGCAGCTCAGGAAGAGGAAGCAGGCGGCCACGGCGGCGAGAAGAACGCGCCGGGTACGGAGCGGGTTGGAGAGATTCGTCATGTTCATGGCCTCGCAAGGATAGTCCACCCGCGAGAACAATGAAAAAGGGGCGGGAAATCCCGCCCCCTTTCAAGATTTGGTTCGTTGCCGGCAGGGATGCCGGCGCTCCCAGGAATCAGCCTAGCTGCAGCCGCTGGTGGAGCCGCAGTTCAAGCACTTGTAGCAGCTTCCGTTCCGTACCATGATCGAGCCGCAGTCGTGGCAGCTCGGGGCGTCCTGCTGGTAGAGGAAGGTGGGCTTCTGCAGCTCCACGTTTACGGCCTGGGCCACGGCCTCCAGCCGGCCGCCGCCCAGGAGGGGCATGGAGGCCGGCATCTCGCCCGCCAGGTCCTCGCGCAGCACCAATCCGGCCGCGATCTTGTCGTCCCGCGACAGGAACTTCGAGGCCAGCCAGCGGAAGATGTAGTCCGTAATCGACTTGGCGATCGGGATCTCCGGGTGCTTGGTGAAGCCCGAGGGCTCGAACCGCGTGTGGCTGAACTTGTCGACCAGTGTCTGGAGCGGCACCCCGTACTGGAGGGCGATCGAGATGGCCGTGGCCAGGGAGTCCATGAGGCCCGAGATGGTGGAGCCCTGCTTGGCCATCACCAGGAAGATCTCGCCCGGCTGGCCGTCTTCATAAAGTCCGACCGTGATGTAGCCCTCGAACTCGTTGATCGAGAACTTGTGGGTGATCGCCTGCCGCTCGTCCGGCAGCTTGCGGCGGACGGCACGGCGCTCCTGGAGAGGGACCACCGCCTGGATGGGCTCGTCCTTCTTGGTGGAGAGCGGCTGGCTGCGCTTGCAGTTGTCGCGGTAGATGGCAACCGCCTTCAGACCCATCTGCCAGCCCTCGACGTAGGCCTGCAGGATGTCCTCGGAGGTCGACTCCTCGGGCATGTTGATGGTCTTGGAGATCGCCCCGGAGATGTACGGCTGGACCGCGGCCAACATCTTGAGGTGCCCCATGTAGTGGATGGAGCGCGCGCCCTGGGCCGGCTTGAAGGCGCAGTCGAAGACGGGCAGGTGCTCTTCCTTCAGGTACGGCGCCCCCTCGATGGTGTCGTTCTCGTCGATGAACTCGACGATGGCCCGGACCTCTTCCTTGTCGTAGCCCAGCCGCTTCAGGGCATGGGGCACGGTCTGGTTGACGATCTTGATCATGCCGCCGCCCACGAGTTTCTTGTACTTGACGAGAGCGATGTCGGGCTCGACGCCGGTGGTGTCGCAATCCATCATGAAGGCGATCGTCCCGGTGGGGGCCAGCACGGAGATCTGGCTGTTGCGCAGGCCGTGCTCGTCGCCCAGGAGGACCACCTCGTCCCACGAGCGCTTGGCGGCCTGGAGCAGGTCCATGGGCACGTGGGCCGCGTCGATCTTCTTGACCGCGTCGCGGTGCTTCCTCATCACCCGCAGCATGGGCTCGCGGTTGTCTTCGAACTCGTCGAACGGCCCCATGGCCTCGGCGATGCGAGCCGACTGGGCGTAGGAGGCGCCGGACATGAGGGCCGTGATGGCGGCCGCGTAGTCCCGGCCGGCGTCGGAGTCATAGGGCAGACCACGGGCCATGAGGAGGGCGCCCAGGTTGGCGTAGCCGATCCCCAGCGGGCGGAACTTGTGGGAGTTCTCGCCGATCTTCGGCGTGGGGTAACTGGCGTTGCCCACGATGATTTCCATGCCCGAGATCACCACCTCGCAGGCGTGCTTGAAGCTCTCGACGTCGAAGCCCGACTCGGCGTCATAGAACTTCATCAGGTTGAGCGACGCCAGGTTACAGGCCGTGTCATCCAGGAACATGTACTCGCTGCACGGGTTGCTGGCGTAGATGCGGTCCGTGTTGGCGCAGGTGTGCCAGTCGTTGATCGTGGTGTCGTACTGCATGCCGGGGTCGCCGCACACCCAGGCCGCGTCCGAGATCTCCTTCATGAGCTTGCGAGCCTTGAAGGTGCTCATGGGCTTGCCCGTGATGCGGGCCTTGGTCTGCCACTCGCCATCGGCCAGCACGGCCTGCATGAAGTCGTCGGTCACCCGCACGGAGTGGTTGGCGTTCTGGTAGGCGATCGAGTCGTAGGCGCCGCCGACGATGTTGAAGCCGCCCTCGTAGCCCGCGTCGATCAGGGCCCAGGCCTTCTTCTCCTCGACCTCCTTGCAGCGGATGAACTCCTCGATGTCCGGATGGTCGACGTCCAGGATGACCATCTTGGCCGCCCGCCGGGTCTTGCCGCCGCTCTTGATGACGCCCGCGAAGGCGTCGAAGCCCTTCATGAAGGAGACCGGGCCGGAGGCCGTGCCGCCGCCCGCGAGGGGCTCCTTGGCCGAGCGCAGCTTGGAGAGGTTGCTGCCCGTGCCCGAGCCGTACTTGAAGAGCATGCCCTCGGTCTTGGCCAGGGTGAGGATGGAGTCCATGGTGTCGGCCACGGAGTTGATGAAGCAGGCCGAGCACTGGGGCTTCTCCTCGATGCCGACGTTGAACCACACGGGCGAGTTGAAGCAGGCGTACTGGTAGAGGAGGATGTGCTTGAGCTCCGAGTGGAACGTCTGGGCGTCCCCCTCGGAGGCGAAGTAGCCGTTCTGGCGCCCCCAGCCGGCAAGGGTGTCCACCACCCGGCCGATGAGCTGGCGGACGCTGCGCTCGCGCTCGGGCGTGCCGATCTGGCCCCGGAAGTACTTGGAGACCACCACGTTGGTCGCCGTCTGCGACCAGAACCTGGGCATCTCCACGCCCTTCTGCTCGAAGACCTTCTCCCCCTTCTCGTTCGAGATCACGGCATCGCGCAGCTCCCACTCGACGGTGTCGAAGGGATCCACTCCGGGCTGCGTGTAGTAGCGCTCGAAGTGGATGCCTTGGGCGGCCACAACGTCAGCGGCGGCGGGCGTCTCCTTTCTGGGGGCGCTCATGCCGGTGGACACGGTCCGGCTCCGCATCGCTCTGCCTCTGGTCTCGTCCGCATGCAGGGGGGGAATGGGCTCCATGCTCTCTCTCCTCGATGTCAATCGCTCAGTTGTCCTTCGGTGAGGCGCTTGAACACGCACCTCACCCGCTACACCGCCGACCGCCGCTTCCTGGTACGTCAACCTCCCTGGGATCAATTAAAGACCGGCAACGGGCCGACCCGCGAGAGCGGGAAGATCATGCCGGGATGGGATCGCAGTTTTTTGCGCACCGGGGATTCCTTGGTGACAACATCTTCAACCCTACGCCCGCCCCTGGCCGCTGTCAAGGGGAAAACCACAAGATGTTGTGGGCTGTCACAGGGGGCGCCCCAAGAACTAGAAAAGAGATTCAGGTGGATTTTACAATCCACATCTTCCTGACAGGTTTTCCACAGACGGAATTACCACGCCTCCTTGGGAGAGGCTGTGGAAATTGGCGTGTAGCCTGGGACGAGCCTGGCTCAACGAATGTTCCGTACGACGATCTCAAGGTTGGGAGCTCTGGACAAAGGTCCGTCCGCGGTGAGGAGAGGGGCCTCGTACAGCTTCGCCACGGCGACATAGAGGGCGTCGTAAGCACTGACATTGTGCCGATGCTTCCAGGCTTCCCGTAAGAGCTCCGGATGTGGAATGCGGTCGACCAGCCAGTTGCCCAGATCCTCGAGCGCCAGCCACGCGCGATGCTCCTCGATCCTCTTTTGCAGCAGGGCACGTCTCAACACCGCCAGAACCTCGGCGTCCAGCAGCGCAGGGGCGAGCAGGAAGGCGTCCCCGAGGAGCTCATCGAGCTTCCGGCCGAGGGGAGTGCGCAGCAGATACTCTACGGCCGCGGAGGCGTCGATGACGAAACGGTTCACGCGAGATCTCTCTCACGCTCCCTGCGCTCCTGCTCCAGCAGCGAAGCCGCTGAGTCTCCAAGGTCGGTAGAAGGCCGTTGCAAGAGCTGCTCGTGCCATTCGTGGCGGACCATCTCGCGTTCAATGGCGGCCAAGGCGATGTCGCTGATCGTACGGTGATGCTTCTGCGCGTACTGCCGTAGGCGCTGGTGCAGATTCTCCGGAAGGTTCTTGACCTGGAGGTTTGCCATAGCAGGAACTATGGCATGCTGCCAGCATGCTGTCGAGACAACCTACGGTGCGGCCTTCTTAACCTCCACCTTCGACCACCCCATCCCGTCCGGCTCCTTGCCGGCCGTCAGGGACCCCACCCGTTTCCACTCCGTGAGGTCGACGATGGAGATGACGTCGCCGTTGGCGTGCGCCACGTAGGCGCGCTTGCCGTCCGGCTCGATGACGATGCCGATGGGGGCCGAGCTGTCGCCGAACTGGGCCATGAGGCGGCCGTTTTTGTCGGCGGCGGCCTGAACGGGCAAGGTCACCCGCCGCTCGAGCTTCTTCTCCGCCACGGAGAACACCGAGAGGTCGCCCGATTTCGCGTTGCTCACCAGGACGCGCCGGCCGTCCGGCGTCACCTTGGCGCGGATGGGGAAGGCGGCGGACTCGACCGTGGCGAGGACCTCCAGGGTCTTGGCGTCCACGACGGCCACCGTGTTTCCTTCGCGGTTGGTCACCCAGACCTGCTTGCCGTCCGGCGTGACGTCGATCCCCTCTGTGCCGGCCCCGGTCTTGACCGAGCTCAGGGCTTTTCCCTCCTTGAGGTCGATCGCGGTCATCGAGCCCGAGGTGATGTTGGCCACGAAGGCCCGGGAGCGGTCCGGGGTGACGGCCACCATGTGGGAGAGCTCCTGCCCGGTCGGGATCTGCCGCACCACCTTGCCGTCCTCCACGTCCACCTCCACCAGAGCCTTGCCCGCCTCGGAGGTGACCAGGGCGCGCCGGCCGTCCAGGAAGACCATGCCGTGGGGACGCTTGACCTCGCCGAGGTCGATCGTCTTGACCACCTTGGCCCCGGGCACGTCGATCAGGGTGAGGGACGAACCCGGCTGCGGCCCCGTGCCGTAGTTGGCGATCAGGGCCTGCCGGCCGTCGGGCGAGATGGCCACCTCGTGCGGCCCCGTGCCCACGGGCAGGGTCGCCGCGACCTTGCCCGTGGCCAGGTCCACCAGCGAGACGGTCGCCGCCGCCTTGTTGGCCACGACCAGCGTCGCCGCGTCGAGGGCGCCCGCAATTATCAAGGAAGCAGCGCAGAGAAGGGCGCGGCTCATGCCGACAGCCGCTCCCAGTCCGAGTCCGGAGCGTCCTGGGCGATGGCGAGGCCGCCATCCGAGCCCACGAAGATGGGGTCCTTGACCGCCCGCACCTTGCCGCCGCCCACGGCCTGAAGCTCCTGCTCCAGGCGGGGTCCCAGGCCGCGGATGAGGCCCGTGCCGCCCGAGAGGACGATGTTGTTGCGGACCTTCTCCTGATAATCGGGCTGCACCCGGGAGAGCAGGTCGAGCATGGACTCGACGAGCGGCGGCAGGATGGCCTCGCAGGCCTGGCGCATGGGCTGGGTGACGTCGATCTGGGTCGGCTTGCCGTTGACCGGGACGGTGACGACGACCGGAGCCTTCGGCTGGCCCACGAAGCTCGACTCCTCCTTCCACTGGCGGACCATGTGGATGGAGAAATTCGCCTCGGGATAGCGCTCGCGGACCAGGCGCATGAGCTGCTCGTCGATGAAGTCGCCGGCCTGGGGCAGGGTGCGCTGGTCCTCCTCGGTGGGCAGGCGGCCGTTCATGACGCAGAAGTCGGCCGTGCCGGCGCCGATGTCGAGGATCATGGTGTGGAGCAGGGCCTCCAGGCCGTAGGCCACGGCGAAGGGCTCGGAGACGATCATCAGGCTGTCCACGGCGTCATGGAGGGCCTTCCTCACCTGCTGCTTGTTGACCCGCAGGGCCTCGGCCGGGACGCCCACGACGGCGCGCACCTTGTTGCCGTTGCGCGCGTCGTGGTCCAGGCCGGCCAGAGTCAGCAGGTGCCGGAGCAGCTCGCGGCCGGCGGCCTCGTCGTTAGCGGAGCCGGGCTTGATGAGCCCCTCCTCCAGGGGCCGGTGGAGGTCGAGCATGGAGCGGTTCTCCAGCGCCTCGCGGCCGATGAGGACGGGCTTCTTCAACACTTTCCGGGCCACCATGTCGAGGGGCCAGCCGACGTAGCTCTCCACCACGTGGCGCTGACCGTTGGAGGAGGAGATGGAGCTCCTCGACGTCCCCAGGTCGATCCCCACGTGGACCGTTTCTTTTCTTTCACTCATCACTAGGATCCTTTCTTCACGGCGGCCCCCGTCTCCGAGGACATTTCCAAGGGGAGCTCCAGGGCCGCGTCCGCATAGGCGCGAATACCCTTGGCGAGAGCCTCGGCGATGTACTGCCGGTACAGAGGTCTGGTCAGCAGCCGCGCCTCCTCTTCGTTCGACACGGAGGATACCTCAGCCAGGATGGCGGGCATTTCGGTGGTGAGCAGCACGATGAAGGGCGCCGCCTTGACGCCCCGGTCCTCGATCCTGGGGCCCACCTTGCCCAGCGATTCGAACAGCGCCCCCTGCACCGTCTCGGCCAGCTTGCGGCTCTTGTCCTGCCGCACGCCGGCGTAGATGCGGTCGAGCAGATGCCGCATGTCGGCCATGGAGTAGCCCGACTCGCGGTTCTCGGAAGCCGCGAGGCGGGTCAGATAGGGGTCGTTGGTGGGGCCGAGGTAGTAGGTCTCGATCCCCCGGGACCGGTTCTCGATCCAGTTGAGGTGGATGGAGACGAAGATGTCGGCCCCCGCGTCGTTGGCCAGCTTGCCGCGCCGCTCCAGCGAGACGTCCCGATCGGATTCGCGGGTCATGACGACATCGAAGGCGTCCTTTTCGAGCAGCTTCCGCAGACGCCTGGCGATGTCGAGCGTCAGCTCCTTCTCCACCAGCCCCTGGGGCGTGCGGGTGCCGAGCGCGCCGCCGCCGTGCCCGGGGT
>CAXTNS010000099.1:12910-14238 GCA_964245465.1 uncultured Thermoanaerobaculia bacterium | reverse complement strand
CACCAGCACGGACGTGGCCCGCTGGGATGGCGACTTCGAGTACCTCTTCGAGCACCGGGTAGGCGACGCGCACCTCGTGGCGCCCGCGCTGGCCATCGAGAGCGTGGCGGCCGGCGGCGGCTCCATCTGCGCCTTCGACGGCGTCCAGCTCAAGGTGGGTCCGGAGAGCGCCGGGGCTTGGCCCGGCCCGGCCTGCTACGGCGCGGGAGGCCCGTTGACGCTGACCGACGTCAACCTGATCCTCGGCCGTCTCGATCCGGACCGCTTCGAGATCCCTCTCGACCCGGTGGCGGCCGGCCGTGCCCTGGACGCCTTGCGCTCGCGGATGGGAGAGGCGGACCCTGGCCCCGAAGCCGTGCTCGCCGGCCTGCTCGACATCGCCAACGAGCGCATGACCGAGGCGATCCGGTCGATCTCCCTGCGCCGGGGGTACGACCCGGCCGGGCACGCCCTCGTGGCCTTCGGCGGCGCCGGTGCCCAGCATGCCTGCGCCGTGGCCGAGCTGCTGGGCATCGCGAGCGTGCTGGTGCCGGCGGACGCGGGCCTCCTCTCCGCCCTGGGGCTCGGGGCTGCGGTCGTCGAGCGCTTCGCCCACCGGCAGGTGCTGGAGCCTCTGGAAAAGGCCCGGCCCCACCTTGAGGGCTGGCTCGAAGAGCTGGGCCGCGAGGCCGCGGAGGCCGTGGCGGCCGAGGGGATCGCGACGGAGGAGATCGCCGTCCGCCGCCGTCTCCTCAATCTCCGTTTCGCCGGTCAGGAAGCGGTGCTCGCCGTGGAGTATGCCGGTGAGATCTCGATCGAGCCGGCCTTCGCCACCGCATACAGGGAGATCTACGGCTACGCTCCTGAAGGGAGAACGATCGAGTTGGAGTCGGTGCGCGTGATCGCCTCGTCCCGATCCTCGGAAGCCGATGTTCGTTCCCTTCCATCTCCGGAGGCGTTCGACGCGGTGCCCGCCGGCCGGCGCCGCTGCTGGACTGGAGGAGCCTGGGGAGACGTTCCGTTCTTCGACCGTTCCCGTCTCCGCCCTGGAGCCGCCTTCTCCGGTACGGCCCTGGTCTTCGAGGCCCACAGCGCCACCCTGGTGGGGGAGGGTTGGGGAGGCTGGGTGGATGGAGCGGGAAATCTGGTCCTTGAGCTGAGGTAAATTGATCCCGTGGACTTCGATTTCGACCTCTCCGGCAAGCGGCGCGACGACCCCACACCCGGCTATGCCCTGCGGCTCCGGCCCACCGCCCGTCTCTGCTCCATCCTGGCGGGCCTGGTGGCGCTGATCGCCGTCTTGAGCTGGTTCCTGGTCCGGGAGGGGGGCGGACGGCCCTGGCCGGGGC
>CAXTNS010000099.1:0-12900 GCA_964245465.1 uncultured Thermoanaerobaculia bacterium | reverse complement strand
TCCTCCTGTCCTCCCGCTTCCGCTCTTCGATCCTACGGCGAGCCTTTCCCCGGTCCGCGGCGCTGACGGTCCAGCCCGACGCGGTGATCGCGGCCTATCAAAAGGCGACCCTGGCGAGCTTCCTGGTCCTGGAGGTCTCCGCCCTGTGCGGTCTCCTGGTGGCGCTCACCTCTGGATCGGCCACGTTCGGGGTCATCGTCTGCGTCGTTACCCTGTTCGCCATGTTCACCCGCTGGCCCCGGGCGACCGTGGTGGACCGACTCATCCGGGGCCGCGTGGCACCTTGAGGAGGGAGAGGGATGAACCGTTTCCGGAACCTGACCATCCTCTGCATCGCGCTCACGATGAGCGTCATCCTGGTAAACCTTCTCCTGACGCTCCTCTTTTTCTCAGGATCGCTCCCGCCTTCCGAGGTCCTCAAGCCTGTCTCGACCGTCCTCTTCGCCGTGTCCCTGGCGCTCCTCGTGTCCGCACCGGCCGTGAAGCGAGCTGTCTTCAAGAGGGCCGACTCGGAAGGGTTCGACGGCGATCCCAACCGGCGCTTCGCGGCCTTTCAGACGGCCTACATCGCGGCCTTCGCCATGAGGGAAGCGGGAGGCCTCCTGGGCTTCATCCTGGCCCTGATGACGGGCAACCCCTGGTGGAGTTGGGGTCTGGGAGGTGCCGCGCTGATCTCGATGATCTTCGATTGGCCCAAACCGCAGGCTCTCGGCTGGGATCAGACCCCCGGGCCGAAGTAGAAGTGGTTGGCCTGGGGATCGAGGGCGCAGCGGATGGTATCGAGCATCCCGGAGTAGCCGAGGAAGGTGCGGCCGGGGGGCCAGTCAGGGGAGATGAAGAAGGTGCCGTAGGTATCGAGGGAATCACCTTGATCGGACAGGAACGTGATCGGCAGGCGGATCAGATTTCCTTCGATCAGACCAAAACGGGTGTGAAGCAGGGCTGGCTCTCCTTCTTCGCTCAGAATCCCGAAGGTCCTTGCGACCGCGGGATCCAGAACCGACCAAGCGGCTCCGGTATCGATCTGGGCATAGAGACTGGACTCCATCCTGCCATCGATGCAGACCTTCACGTAAATCTTCGCGGTTGGCTCAGGGACACCCTTCAGGAAATCTTGGAACAGGCAGCGGCCCCAGGGGAAGTCTTCCCCTCCCAGTTTGAACATTAAGCTCTGGTGTCAACCGATGTAGTGAATGAGAGGACGGCGGCTCGGCCTGTTCTT
The DNA here is from genome assembly GCA_964245465.1 of uncultured Thermoanaerobaculia bacterium. Classification (GTDB taxonomy): domain Bacteria; phylum Acidobacteriota; class Thermoanaerobaculia; order Multivoradales; family UBA5704; genus DATARR01. The sequence continues at coordinate 11,678 of CAXTNS010000099.1, read as the reverse complement.
CTCCAGAGCCACAACCACGTCCTCAAGGGATTTGGAGTGGGCCAGCAGCTCTGAGCCCACAAGGGCCACCCATTGATCCTGGTACTCGCTGCCATGCTGAGCCAGCCAGTGGATCTCAGGACTGCGGTCGAAGTCGGGTTCCTTGGTGCTCTTCTTGACCCTCGCCGGTGCCAGGATCTCCCGCCACCTGGAGAGATCCTCGCCATGGTCTCCGTTCTCCAAAGCTTCCACCAGCAACGCACGGGCAGCCCCGATTCGATCCTGCTCGACAAGCTCGCGAATCCTCTCTTTGTAGGATCGCATCTCCGGGGTGGGTTTCCTCAGCGGCTGGGCCATGACGGCATTCTACTTCACAACGGGTCGCTCATGGAAGGCACCCGGCGATCCTGGAAATCGCCTCAATGCGTCACGGGCTCAGGGGTCCCCACGGCCGGCACCAGGACCGTTCCCTTTCCCTCGTATTGAGCGACGATCCTCTCTCCGATCTCCCGGCCGGTGCCGCGGCGGGCCAGGACGACGATCGAGCCCCCGAAGCCGCCGCCGGTGATGCGGGCGCCGTAGACGTTCGGCTCTCTCTGGGCCAGCTCGACCAAGCGATCGATCTCGGGGATCGAGACCTCGTAGTCGTTCTTCAGCGATTCATGGGAGGCGTAGAGGAGCTTGCCCAGCCGGGGGAGGTCTCTGTCTTTCATGGCCGAGACGGTGGAACGCACCCGGGCGTTCTCGGTGATGACGTGGCGGGCGCGGCGGTCGAGCGGCTCGGGGAGGGAGGCCAGGCGCCAGAGATCCATGTTGTTCAGGTCCCGGAGCTGCTGGACTCCCAGGAGCTCGGCGGCCCGCTCGCACTCCTGGCGGCGCACCCGATACTCGCCGCTCGAATGGCGGTGGGAGATGCCGGAGTCGATCACCGCCAGCTCCGATTCGGCCGGCAGGGGGACCTTCTCGTATTCCAGGCTGCGGGTATCGAGAAACAGGGCCGTGGCCTCGTCGGCCAGGCTCGCGGCCATCTGGTCCATGATGCCGACTGGCGCGCCCACGAAGTCGTTCTCCGCCTTCTGGCCGAGCCGGGCGATCTCGATGTCGTCCATCTTCAGCCGGAAGGCCTCGCGCAGGGCGCGCAGGAGCGAGACCTCGAGGGCGGCGCTGGAGGAGAGGCCGCTTCCCGGCGGCACGTCGGACTCGATCCGTACCTCGAAACCCCTCAGCTCGTGCCCGGCGCGCTGTACGGCCTGGGTGACGCCCTGGACGTAATCGAGCCAGCCTTTGACGGGCTTCTCCTCCCCTACACGGTACTCCTGGACACCGTCGCGCTCCAGGTTGGCGCTCCAGGCGCGCACGAGCGTGTCCTCCCGAACCGCCATCTCAATCCGCGTCCGTTGCGGGATGGCGAGCGGCAGCACGAAGCCCCCGCTGTAATCCGTGTGCTCGCCGATCAGGTTCACCCGCCCGGGGGCGTCGGTGTGCACCTGGGGCTCGCGGCCGAACAGGTTGGAAAACGATCTACTCAAGCTTCACCTCCACTGCCCGCAGCTCCTGGACCTTCTCCTCCGGCAGCGTGTCCGCGGTGAACACCCCCGCGCCGATCTCGCTCCCGGCCAGGTACTTGAGGCGGCCCGGCATCCGGTAGGCGGGATAGAGCTCGATGTGCAGGTGCGCTTCCGGGTGCGGCTGCCCGTCCGTGGGCGCCTGATGGAAGACCATGATGTAGGGGAAAGGCTTTCCCCAGAGTCCGTCGTACTTCAGGAGAACCGTCTTCAAGGCCCGCGCGAAGTCGGCGCGCTCGGCCGCGTCGAGGTCTGCCACCGAGGCAGCGGACCGGCGCGGCGCGATCCAGACCTCGTAGGAGTAGCGGGCGAAGACCGGCATCCAGGCGAGGGCCCGCTCGCCCGTGTAGAGGATCCGCCGGCCGTCTTCCAGCTCCTTGCCGATCAGGTCTTCCAGGAGCCCCTTGCCGTGCTCGTCCCAATAGGCTTTCTGCTGGGAAAGCTCCCGTGCCGGGACAGGCGGGATGAACGGGTAGGCGTAGATCTGCCCATGGGGGTGATGGAGGGTGACGCCCACCTCCACGCCCCGGTTCTCGAACGGCATGACGTAGTCAATGTCGTCCCGTTCTCCCAGCTCCCGGTAGCGGTCCGCCCAGACCTCCAGGATCAGCTCGACGTGCCAGAGCGGCAGGGCTCCCAGGGAGGCGGTGGGCTCCTGGGTGAAGACCACCACCTCGCAGGCCCCCTTGCCCGGCCGGGTGGGCACGATCGAAGGTGGCGCCGGTTCCTCGGCGCGGCCGGTCAGGGTGGGGAAGCGGTTCTCGAACACGGCCACGTCGTAGTCGCCGGCCGGCAGCTCCGTGGGGTGCGCCGGATCGGTCGTCGGGGCCAGGGGGTTGTATTCGGGAGGCGGCAGGAAGGTCCGGTTCTGCCGGTGGCTCGCGTAGGCCACCCACTCGCCGCGCAGGGGGTGCCAGCGCAGGTGGGTCTTGTTGCCCGGGGGATCGGTGCCCGGGCTCGTGGCCTCGATCCCTTCCTTTCCCTGAGGCGTGGGGTGGCACGCGTAGAGGATCAGGGCGCGGCCATCGGGCTTGGTGAGGACCTTCTTGTACATGGCAACGCTCAACCCTCAACCAGTGGAGGAGTCTCGGGCGGCGCGCCCGCACCTGTAACGGTGACTACAGCCGGGCTCTGCTGCGATTCTCCGGGCTCGCCAAGCGTGGCCCGGGCGATCTCTTCCAAGGGGAACTTGGGGGTCCGATCGGCGTGGAGCAGGCCATTGGCCTCCTGGTAGGTGTCAGTGAACTGGGTGTAGCAGAAACCGGCGAAGAGGCTGAGGGAGCCGACTTCCTTGAGCAGCTCGCGGTAGCGTTTCGCCAGCTCTTCACCGTTCTGAGCCCGCGAGTATCCCCAGGTCTCCTTCGGGTTGGCGGACGCGGCGATCCCGCCGAACTCCGTCAGCATCACGGGATGATCGCCCTGGCCGCTCTCTTCGAGCACGAGCAGGCGCCCGCCGGGGCGCTCCCGCTTGAGGAGGCGAGGCAGGACGTCCTGGGCGTGGTAACGCCGGGCGATCCGCTCGGGGTCGGAGTCATAGTCATGGATGCCGATGATGTCGGTCGCGATGCTCTCCCACCCATCATTGCCGACCACCGGCCGCGTCGGGTCGAGCGTCTTCGTGAGGTGGTACAGGGAACGCACCCAGTTGCGCTCCGGCTGGCTGTCCGGCAGGTTCGGCACGCCCCAGGATTCGTTGAAGGGAACCCAGGCGATGATCGAGGGGTGGCTGTAGTCGCGGCGCAAGGCATCCATCCACTCGCGCGTGACCCGCTGGATCGAGCGTTTGGTGAAGCGGTAGGCGCTCGGCATCTCCTCCCACACGAGGAGGCCCAGCCGGTCGGCCCAGTAGAGATAGCGGGGGTCCTCGATCTTCTGGTGCTTGCGCACACCGTTGAAACCCATGGCCTTGGCCAGCTCGACATCCTGCCGCAAGGCACCGTCGTCCGGCGCCGTCATGCCCGTTCCGGGCCAGTGGCCCTGGTCGAGCACGAGTCGCAGGTAGTAGGGGCGACCATTCAGCACCAGCCGATTCCCCTGCACGGCGATCGAGCGCAGGGCCGTGTAGCTGCCGACCTCGTCGAGCTGTTCACCGCGCTCCGCCCAGAGCTGAATCTGGGCCTCGATCAGGGTCGGTTTCTCGGGGCTCCACAGGAGCTCGTTCCGGAAGTCGTCGATCCCCGGGTCGGAGAGGGCGATCCGGCGGTGCACCTCGCCCGCGACCACCGTGTAGCTGTCATCCGCCAGGAGCTGGCCGTTGGCCCGGAGCTTGACCCCGAGCCGGAGCCGCTCGCGGGGCTCGCCTTCCATCCAGGCCTCGAAGCCCAGCTCCCAGCGGTCGAGGCTGGGGGTCCAGCGCAGGCTCCCGATCCAGGTGGAGGGGACCTTCTCGATCCACACCGTCTGCCAGATGCCGGTCGTGCGTGGGTACCAGATGGAATGGGGCTCGAGCTTCCAGTCCTGCTTGCCGCGCGGCTTGGCAAGGTCCGCGGGATCGTCGTCGGCACGTACCACGACGGTCTGCGGGCCGGAGACGAGCAGATCGGTGACGTCCACCGTGAACGGCGTATAACCCCCCTCGTGGCAGCCCGAGAGAGCGCCGTTGACCCACACGGTCGCGGACCAGTCCACAGCTCCGAAGTGGAGCAGCAGGCGTTCCCCCTTTCGAAGACGCGGGACCTCGAAAGTCCGGCGGTACCAGCAGCGGCGGTAGAAGCTAGTGTCGCCGATACCGCTCGTTTCCGTCTCCGGAGAGAACGGAACGAGGATTGTGGCGTTCCATTTCACTTCTCGCGGAGTGCGCCACCGGGTTTGCGGATCGAGGGCGAAATCCCAGGGACCATTCAGAGAGGTCCATTTGGCGCGCTCAAGCTGCGGGCGCGGGTATCCGTGGGAGATGCGTTTTTTTGGTCTAGGGCGATCTGGCATGTCGGCGGTGCGAGATGTGCAAAATTTGAGCCAGTGGCATAACCCGGAGAGGCTATGGCTGTGCTACAGTTTGTATTGAGGTTGGCGAAGAGATGACCATTTCCCCCTCTCCTTTGGAGGTCAGCGAGCTGTTGATGCAGGTGGGAGCCTACCTGCGGTTCGAAGTAGCCTCTCCTTGCGGTCTGGCCAGCAAGGCAGGGGTCATCGGCACCTTGGATGACCCGCTCAGCTTCTACCACCCTGATCATGACCAAGCGGGACTGCTCTGGTTCCGCTTTGGTTTCGTGGAGTATGCCTACCCCAATCCCTTGCCGGTAGGTGCCCAGCCAGCGAGCCTTGAGCTGAGCTTCGAAGCCTGCTCGGATGCACCGAATTTTGACGAGAACCTGCTGTCGGACATCACTCTCTGGATCAACGATCGGGAGGTGGGTACATGGACATCTCCCGGTGACTTCGGAGACCGGCGAGGCCGGTTCACGCCCCGCTGGTGGTCGGTCCGGGACACGCAGTACGGCCTCCTCAAGCACTGGCGAGTGGACGAGGAGGGCTCCGTTCTCGATGGCGAGCGGGTCTCCGGTACAAAAATTAGTGACCTTGCGATCCCAGGGAAGTGTGTTCTCATCGTGGGACTCGGGGTCAAGCCTGACGCTGTCCATGTTGGAGGCATGAACCTGTTCGGCAGCTCCTTTGGTGATTACCCCCAGGATATCCAGCTCCGCCTCGCCTATTTGGTCTGAGGCCCTCGTGCCCTCCGGTCTGGGCCGCCTCTCTCACGTCCGGGTGGCCCCTGGCAGGCGCTACTTCGTCACCGAGGAGGGCGCTCCCTTTCTGGTGATCGGCCACAACGACGCGATGCCTTGGCCGGGACTCGTCCCCCTACGCGAGGAGCGGACGGAGGTTGCCGGCGAGGATTACCTGAGGATGCTGGCGGAGCACGGGGTTACGGTGCTCCGCGTCATGCTCGAGTACGGCTCTGACGATTGGTTGTTCGAAGATCCGGCCGGCTGCCCGCGTCCCGAGGCGGTACGGTATTGGGACCGTCTGATAAGGCTTTGCGAGCACTGGGGAGTGCGGCTGCTCGCCGTCTTCTGGGATACGTACCACCTCTATCGTGAGTGGAAACGGCATCCTTACGGCCGGCCGGGGGGCGTACTTGGCCGGCCTGAAGACTTCTGCACGTCGCCTGCGGCCATCGAGGCGCAGAAGCGCCGCATCCGTTTCTTCGTGGATCGATGGGGAGGATCGCCGGCCCTCTTCGGCTACGACCTGTTTAACGAGCTCTTCCCCGGCTGGGGTGGGAGCCCCTTGGACCAGCATCGGTGGGTCGCGGAACTGGCGGCCTTCACCAAGGCCTGCGAGTTGGAGCGCTGGGGCCGGCGGCACCTGATCACGGTTTCCCCCTTCGGGGGGATCCCAACTGAAGAGTACCGGGAGATTTTCTTCCAGCACCCTGAGCTCGATTTCGTGAGTCCCCACATCTATGCCTTTGGATCGATCGACAATCCGGAGAACACAATCGATTGCGCGCTGACGGTGCGCGAGGCCGTGCGGTTCGGGCTAGCGCAGATGGCCGAGCCGCGGCCGTACCTCGACAGCGAGAACGGACCGATCCACCTGTTCCTGGACCACGGGCGCTGCCTGCCCGAGGCGTTCGACGACGAGTACTTCCACAATATGAGCTGGGCGCACCTAGCGAGCGGTGGCGCAGGCGGCGGTATGCGTTGGCCCTTCCGGCACCCTCACTGCCTGACTCCTGGCATGCACGTTGCGCAACGGGCCATGTCACGTTTCGTCTCAGCCCTAGACTGGGCGAGCTTCGAGGCCGGAGCGGTGGCTCTCGGCTTGGCAGTGGTGCCCCGTGGAGCGGTCAACTCCTACGGATCGAGACCGTTGCCGGTGATCCCGTTCGGCTGCGCGGACCGGCGGCAGGCTCTGGTATGGCTTCTACGCGACTTGCGAGTCCTTGCGGCGGAGGCGCTGCTGCCGCCCGCCGAGCTGAGGCTAGAGGGGCTGGCACCAGGGCTTTATCGGGCTGCGTTCTGGAACACCTATGTCGGCGTCGAGATGGGGGAGCACCTGTTCTCGATACCTGGTGGGGGAGAGGCGCTGGTACCGCTGCCCCCCCTGAAACGTGACCTGGCGATTGCGATCCGTGCCCGTCCAGGTCAGGCGGCGGCCGATGGCTCCGGCGAGGCTGACGCCGGCTCTCCCAGGTAAGTGATGCGCTCCGCAGGGCTGAGCTCGCGAGGGTTGCGGGCGCCGGCGGCTTCGAGAAGTGCGTCGATGTCGACAAGGTACTGGCGAATGGTCCTGTCCGCGCCCGTGGAGACGACGCGCTTTCCATCGGGACTGAAGGCCACACCCACGACCGCGTCGGTGTGGCCGCGGAGTGTGGAGCGCCGCTGGCCGGTCGGAGCATCCCAGAGTCGCACAGTACCGTCCTTGCCAGCGGTCGCGAGGGTGCGCCCATCGGGGCTCCAGGCGATCCCGAGGACTCCGCCCTCATGACTGAGGATGCGCTCGCTCTGCTCCCTTTCCCAACTCCAGATCCTGACCGTGCCGTCCTCACTGGCCGTGGCCACGAAGCTTCCCTCGGGGCTCGAGACCACGTCTGTGACACTGGCGCTGTGCTCCTTCAATTCATGGAGCAGATCGCCGGTCTCCCCACTCCAGATCCGCGCTGTGCCATCGGCGCTGGCCGTAGCAATCCAGCGCCCGTCTGGGAGGCTGAACACGGCGGCCTGGACACTCGCCGTGTGCCCCATTAGCGTGCGAAGCCACCGGCTTGGCATGGCCTCCCAGATCCGGGCGGTGCGGTCCTCGCTGGCGGTGACAACCCACCTGCTGTCAGGGCTCCAGGAGATTCTCTTGACGGGCCCCATATGACCGGCCAGAGATGTCACTGCTTGGCGGTTTTTCGCCTCCCAGATTCGGGCCGTATGGTCCTGGCCCGCCGTGGCGATCCACTTTCCATCAGGGCTGTACTCCGAGCTGTTCACCCCACCGGCATGAGCCGGGATCGTGGTCTGGACAGCCCCGGAGTCAGGGTGCCGCTCCTGCACGTGAGCCACCGAGGGGCCCGATGTGCCCTGCCTAACGTAGCTGGCGCTCGTCGCCCGCTCGACGACGTACTGAAGGCTGGCGAGGACAGCTCCTGACTCGGTATCTCGGACCTGGGTGTTGCCTATGGCAGAGGGCCATCGATGAGGACTAGCGGACACGAGAAGGCTGCGCGCGCTTCCCGCCGGGCTGTACACCGTACGTCCAAGGCGCTCGGCCTCGTTGATGGACAGAATCGAGAGCTCCTGCCCGCCCACGTCTTCCCAGAGCCATGTGGTGTTATCCGCGCTCGTGGCGAGCACCACAGGCACTTCGTCGCTCTGGGCGTAGGTTGCCCCGATCAGTCTTACCCCAGGGCAGCGGAAGGTACGGAACGTCTTGTTGTTTTCCATATCCAGGATCTGCACCGTGCCGTCCTCGCTGGCTGTGAGGAGCCGGTCAGAAGAGCCAAACTTAACACTCCGGACCGGCCCCGCATGTCGCTGCATCGCGTGGAGGGCGCCGTTCTGACGATTCCAGACCCGAACTGTGCGATCCTCCCCGGCTGTCGCGACAAACTTCGCGGCAGAACCGCCCCAAGCTACGTCCCACACCCGGTTCACGTGTCCCAGCAGGGCCGCCGTCTCCGCTCCGGTGGACGCGTTCCAGATCCTGACGATCGCATCGTCTCCCACGGCGGCGACAGAGTCTCCGCCGGGGCTGAACAACACCTTACGGATCGGTCGCCGGTGCCCCTGCAAGTTGACTTGGACCTCTTGCCTCGCCACGTTCCAGATCCTGCCTGCGGCATCCTCACCTCCGGTGACGAGGTGATGGCCTGTGGGGCTGTAGGCCACACAGGTGACTGCTCCTTCGTGGCCGGACCACCGTATGGGCTGTTTGCACTCTCCAAGCTCCCAGACGCGAATCGTGGCATCTGCGCCGGCTGTGGCGAGACAAGGGGCTTCAGGGTCGAAGGCCACCCCGTATACCGGGCCGGCATGGCCAGAGAACGATTCTTTGAGCTGTCCAGAATCCACGTGCCAGACCTTCGCCGTTCCATCCGCGCCTGCGGTGGCGAGGAGCTTGCCGTCAGGGCTGACGGCCATGCTCAGCACCTCTCCCCGATGATCGTGCACGATCTTCCGCACGGGCGTATGGACGAGCGCCAGCCGCAGCACGTCCTCGGCCTGAGCCAGCGGTGGCTGGTCCTGCCGCCACGTTGCGGTCACGGCTTCCGTGGCGAGCCGGAGAGCCAGGTCTGGATCGCTCTCCAAAAGAGCCTCGGCCCGGGCAGCCAAGTCCCCGGCGAGCACTCTCCGCTGGTCGCCGCCCTTCGCGGCAAGGGCCTTGCGGCTCGCCTCCACAAGCTTGGTGAGAAGCGGGCTATAGCGCACAGAGGCGGCGGCCTGGCTCTGGAGCCAGGTTTCAAGCTCGCGCAGTAGCTTCTCACCCAAGAGGGCATCCTCCCCGTACTGCAGCCACTCGGCGGCCTTGGCTTCCCAGCGGCGCCGCGCCTGCTCGGCTCTGCGCTCTTGCGCGAGCCAATCCCGCAGCGTCGGCCAAGCGGTGATCAGCGCATCGTGCGCGAGGTCCACCGGCTGGCCCTCCTCTTGAGGGTCTACGACCAAGAGCCCGTGAGCAGCCAGCTTGCTCACCGTCTGCTTGACGATCGCCGGATCTTCGGCAGCGTCGAGCAGTGCAGAAATCGGCTGCTGGCGCCGTGTGTCGGGGCGCCCCTCGACAAACTGGATCAGGCGAAGGAAAACGCGCCGGGCTACCTGCTGCTCGCTGGAGGACAGGGAGTCGAGGGCGTCTTCCGCTTTACGGGCCAAAGCGTAGGCCACGCGCTGGCGCCCCTTCTCTCCAAGTTGTTTATAGGCTTCAAGGGAGAGCTCTCCGTCCTGGACCTTGTCCCAGAGAAAATTCATGGTGGCCTGGAGGAGCGGCAGGCGGCCGGGTTCCCCAGCAGCATCCGCCAGCAGAAGCTCCACCAGCCCCTCATCGATCTTCACACCAGCTTTCCTGGCAGGCTCCACAATCGCTTCGCGCATCGCGTCTTCACGGAGCGGAGTGACCTCAATGCGGTCGCTCGCTTCAACCGGCCAAAGTCCCGAGAGCATCAGGTCCTCGAAGAAGACGGCGCGTAAGGTCAGCACGACCGTGCAGGCCTCCACCTCTCTCAGGTTCTGGATCATGGTTAAAAAGGGCTTTTGCTCCTTCTTCTCCGCCTGCGTGAAGAATTCCTCAAATTGGTCGACGATGAGCAACAGCCGGCTCGCGCCAGATTGGGATGCGAGATACCGGGCCACGGCTTCTCCAGACTTTTCGAGGACGCCTGAGAGGCGCCGGTTCAGGTTGGTTGCGGGAGACTTTTGAGGCCGCAGGGTGAGCACCGTCCACGAATGTAAGGTGTAAGAGTTCTGTTGCTTGAGGTGCGGCAGCAGGCCGGCGAACACAAGCGAGGACTTCCCAGAGCCAGAAGGCCCGAGGACCATGAGAAAGCGGAAGCGGTCCACCGCCTCCACCATCTCCTGGATCTCTTCCCTGCGGCCATGGAAATAAGGAGCGTCGCTCTCGTCGAAGGGCTTGAGCCCCGGGTAAGGACAGGGTGGTAGGCTGGAAATGGGAGAGGGCGGTGGTGCAGGGTGGGGCTGCTCCTGAATCGCTACCTTGATTTTCTGATAAATCTGCACCAGTTCCCGATCCAATTCATGGGGAAGGAAGCTGGCGAGCGGCTGAGATGGATTGTTCGCGGCCTTGAAGCGCTCGATGTCGGTGTCAGCATAAGTGCTGTAACGTACCGCAATCCAGAAAATCTTCAGCCTTTTCTCCTCAGCCGCTTTCAACAGAGGCGCGATCTCATGTTGAGCGATGAAATCAGATGCCAAGAAGTCTTGACTCACCAGGAGAATCGCGACTTCGGCGGAGTCAAGGGCCTGCTGGATCGCCTCACGCCATTGAGTACCCGTCTGGATATCTAGATCCGAAAAAATGGAGATTTCGCCTCGGCGTGCCAGCGGTTTGAGCGTCGTCGTCAGCCTTTCAAGCCAGTATGTATCCTTATGGCTATAGCTGATAAAGATGTCAGAGCCCATCATTCACCTCTCCTGGTAATTCTATAGCAGATCCTATGGGCCAGTTATAATCCCCGGATTCAATGAGTGGCGCCAGTGATGACAAGAGTCTCGCCTATGCCATCCTCTCAAGTCCGGCCCGAAGCCGTCCAGCTCGAGCTCTTCACCCACCGGTTCGCGGCCATCGCGCGGCAGATGGGAGAGCGGCTCCAGCGCACGGCCGTCTCGACCAACGTCAAGGAGCGGCTGGACTTCTCGTGCGCCCTGCTCGATCCCGCGGGCGAGCTGGTGGTCAACGCGCCCCACATCCCGGTTCACCTGGGAGCCCTGGGGCTGTGCGTGCGGAGCCTGCGCGAGGCCATCGCCATGGAGCCGGGGGACGTGATCGTGACGAATCACCCGGCCTTCGGCGGCTCTCACCTGCCGGACGTGACGGTGGTGACGCCCGTGTTCGAAGTGGCTGTCTTCAAAGGGGATAGCGGCTCGCTCCTCGGCTACGTGGCGAGCCGCGCCCATCACGCAGAGATCGGGGGCATTCGCCCGGGCTCCATGCCTCCCGGAGCGCGGCGGCTGATCGAGGAGGGCGTCGTGATCCCTCCAACCCATCTGGTCAGAAAGGGGGAAGCCCGCTGGGACGATGCCCGGCGGCTCCTGCTCGAAGCTCCCTTTCCGACCCGGGCCGTGGAGGAGAACCTGGCTGATCTGCGCGCCGCCGTGGCGGCCAATCATCGTGGAGCTGAGGCGTTGGTCGCGCTCGTCCGGGAGCACGGGCGCGAGACGGTCGCCCGGTACATGGCGGCCCTGAAGGCCCGTGCGGGGGATCGGCTGCGGACCGCCCTGAGCCGCCTCCCGGCCGGACGCTACGAGGCGGTCGAGCGGCTGGACGACGGGGCGGCGATCGCCGTCCGCGTCGAGATCCATGAGCCCGGCGCCAACCCGGTGGCCACGATCGACTTCGAAAGATCGGCCGAGGTCCATCCCGGGAACCTCAACGCGCCGCCGGCCGTGGTGAGGAGCGCCATCCTCTACGTCCTCCGCCTGCTGATCGCCGAGCCCCTGCCGCTCAACGAGGGAATTCTGAGCGCCGTGGAGA
>CAXTNS010000098.1:11149-14272 GCA_964245465.1 uncultured Thermoanaerobaculia bacterium | reverse complement strand
CCGGCAGTCAGTACAGCAGGGGCGGCTATGGCGGCGGTTCCCAGGGTGGCAGCTCCTATGGTGGTGGCACCGGCAGCCAGTACAGAGGCGGCAGCCATGGCGGTGGCTCCTACGGCGGTGGCTCGACCTGGGATCAGCAGGGTCCGTACTCCGGGCGCGGTCCACAGGGTTACCAGCGCTCGAACGACCGCATCCGTGAGGACGTCTGCGACGTCCTGACCCGCCATGGCGAGATCGACGCGACCAACATCAACGTCCGGGTTGAAAACGGCGAGGTCACCCTCGAAGGTACCGTCAACAGCCGGCGCGAGAAGAGGCTGGCCGAGGACGCGGTGGAAAACCTGTCCGGCGTCCGCGAGATCCACAACCGCCTGCGCGTCGAGGGCAGCGGCGAGCAACGGGGCGGTCTCCTGGGCTGGCTGACCGGCGAGAGCCGCGGTGACCGCGACCGTGGAGAAAATCGCGACCGTGGCGAGGACCGCGAGAATCGCGGCGCCTCGGGCAGTGGCAGTTCCGGCAGCCAGTCCGCCGGATCCTCCAGCGGCAGCCCCGGTGCTACCGGCGGCAGTTCCTCGGGCCTGAGCACCTCCGGCTCCACCAGCGGCACCAGCGGTCCCTCCGGCTCCCTGGGCTCGACGGGCTCCACGACGTCAGGCGGATCAAGCGCCGGCTCGACGGCCTCGACGCCGGGCGGCGCCCAGGCCCCAGGCTCCGGCATCACCTCCGGCAACACAACCGGAACCACCGGAGCGGCCGGCACCACCGGCACCGCTGGCCAGACCGGCGGCAACCGCTAGATTAAGGGTTCAACACTGCGCCGCGGGCCCACTCCCGCCGGGGCCGCGGCGCTTTTCTTTGGAGCAGCGAGAGAAAGGAGTCGACGATGACAACAGAGTGCTTCGAAATATCCAATGAATGTTATGAATACTGCGTGTACTGCTGATCGGTGAACAGGCATAGGTAGGTGAGGAACAGATGGCGGCTGCTCCTCGCCTGTCCTTCCTCGGGATCAGGAGCAGAGGATCTCCGCGTCTTCCCCTCTGCCAGGTTGGCGGGGCAGGCCGTATAATGCTCCGAGCTGCTTGGGAACGATCCGCTGGTTCTAGGGTGGAGAGCACAGCTTGGCGATTCAAACAGAGCTCATTCGTGTCGTTCAGAGCCTCTCCTTCTGCCACGACGCGGACTCCGTCATGGCCGTCCTCGGTGAGACGGCGAGGCGGATGACGGAGGCCGACGGCGTCACCGTCGTCTTGCGCGACGGGGAGCTGTGCCACTACGTCGAGGAGAACGCCATTGCACCCTTGTGGAAGGGCCGGCGCTTCCCCATGAAGGCTTGCATCTCCGGCTGGTGCATGCTCCACCGCGAGCAGGTGGCCATCCCGGACATCTACGCCGATCCGCGCATCCCGCACGACGCCTACAGGCCCACGTTCGTCCAGAGCCTGGCCATGACGCCCATCCGCTCGGAGGACCCGATCGGCGCCATCGGCGCCTACTGGGCCGGCCGGCACCAGGCGACAACCGAGGAATTGCAGGTCTTGCAGGCCCTGGGCGACTCCGCCGCCATGGCTTTCGCCAACGTCCAGTTGATCGAGGAGCTGACGGTCGCCAACCGCCGTAAGGACGACTTCCTCTCCATGCTCGCGCACGAGCTCCGCAACCCCCTGGCTCCCCTGCGCAACGCGCTTCACGTGCTCCACCTGCGCGGCGGTGGGCAAGAGACGGTAGAGCAGGTAGGAGAGCTGATGGAGCGGCAGGTCCTGCACCTGGCCCGCATCGTGGACGATCTGCTGGACGTCGCCCGCTTTACGAGCGGCAAAGTCGCCATTCAACGCGAGCGGATTGATCTGGCCCGTGTGGTGCGCCACGCCGCGGAGGACCGCCAAGGCTTGCTGGAGGCGGCCGGCCTGTCGTTGCGGCTGGAGTTGCCGGAGACTCCCGTCTGGGTCACGGCGGACGCGACCCGGCTGGTCCAGGTGCTGGGCAACGTGCTGGACAACGCGGGGAAGTTCACGCCCGCGGGAGGCGGGGTGACCGTCCGGCTGGCCGTGGAGGAACCGGAGCGGCAGGCGGCCGTGGCCATTCGTGATACCGGGATCGGGATCGAGGCGGAGCTGCTGCCGGAGATTTTCGAGGTCTTCGCCCAGGCGGACCGTTCTCTGGACCGCACCGGAGGCGGGCTCGGCTTGGGGCTGGCGGTTGCCAAGAGCCTTCTGGAGCTCCATGGCGGCGCGATCGAGGCGAGGAGCGCCGGGATCGGTCAGGGGGCCGAATTCATCCTCCGGCTGCCGTGCGACCAGGAGCTCCCTGCTCTGGCGGAGGGGCCTGGGACCTCCAAGCCGGCCGAAAATCCGTTGCGCGTTCTTGTCGTCGAGGACAACCGGGATTCGGCGGAAGCTCTGCGGATGTTGCTCGAGATCTGCGGCTACGAGGTGGCCGTGGCTCATTCAGGGACGGACGGTGTGGAGATGGCCCAGACCGGGCGGCCGGACGCCGTGGTCTGCGACATCGGCCTGCCGGGGCTGGACGGATTCACCGTGGCCGAGCTTCTGCGCCGCAACCCGGAAACCGCTGCGGCGCGCCTCATCGCCGTAACGGGCTACGGGCAGGAGGAAGACCGGCAGCGCGCCCTGGAGGCCGGGTTCGACGTGTACCTGGTCAAGCCGGTCGAACCTGGCAGGCTCCTGGAGCACCTGGCGCGCGGCCCGGTCTTCCAACGAGAAGAGCCTCCCAACGCCTTCGCGGCTCCTCTATAGTCGATTTCACCCCCACCACGGCACGGCAGGCTTCGAGCTGTGGGCCTTCCCGCGGCCGCCGTCCTGATGTCCTGACGAGGCCGGCACGCGGCTCCCCGTCGTCCTGGTGGCGGCCTGCGCCCGGGCGCGGGCCGTGGCCTTCTGGGCACGCATCGCGGCCAGCCGCTCTGCGACCGGGATCTCGAAGCGCTCCGCCGGCTTGGCCTGGTAGTCGAAGCCGTCTACGGTCCGCCGGGGCAGGACCTTGGCCACGGCCCGCTCGATGGCGCGCAACTCGTTCACTTCCTCCGGCGACACGAAGGTGAGCGCCTCGCCGGTCGCTCCGGCACGGGCGGTACGCCCCACCCGGTGGATGTAGTCGTCGGGG
>CAXTNS010000098.1:0-11139 GCA_964245465.1 uncultured Thermoanaerobaculia bacterium | reverse complement strand
CGCGCTGGCCCTGGCTGCGGTTGCCGTGCACCCGTTCACAGGGCACGCCGTGGCGCTCCAGGTACTGGGCAAGGCGGTTGGCGCGGTGCTTGGTGCGCGTGAAGACGATCGCGCTCTTGATGCCGTCGCCCCGCAGCAGCTCGACCAGCAGGGCGGACTTGACGTCCTGGCGCACCGGATAGACCGCCTGCGCCACCCCAGTGGCCGGCGCGGACGGGCGCTCGACGTTGAGGGTCACGGGGTTGCTCAGCATCTGGCGCGACAGCTCCCGGATGGGCGCCGGCAGCGTGGCCGAGAAGAAGAGCGTCTGGGAGACGGGCGGCAGGTGCTTGAGCACCCGGCGGATGTCGGGCAGGAACCCCATGTCGAGCATGCGGTCGGCTTCGTCGAGCACCAGGATCTCGAGGCCGGCGAGACGGGCGTAGGGCTGCCGGAAGTGGTCCAGCAGGCGGCCCGGGCACGCCACGATGACGTCCACGCCGGTGCGCAGGGCGTGCTCCTGGGGGCCCATGCCGACGCCGCCGTAGCCGGCGGCCGCCCGGACTCCGGTGTGGCGGCCGAGGTCGTTGAAGTGCTCGACGATCTGCGCGGCCAGTTCCCGCGTGGGGGCGAGCACCAGCGCCCGCGTGACGCCGCGCTTCTGGCCCTGGAGCCGGTTCAGGATGGGAAGAGCGAAGGCCGCGGTCTTGCCGCTGCCGGTCATCGCGCAGGCCAGGACGTCGCGCCCGTCGAGGGCCGGCGGAATGGCGTCGCGCTGAATGGGAGTGGGAACGGTGAAGCCGAGACCGGCGACGCCACGCAGAACGTTGGGGTGCAGATTGAACGAGGAAAAACTCATCTTGGGCTTGGATGTACTTTCCGAGGGCGCACAGTGACTGCTCGCGAGCAGTGGAACACCGCGCCACTCTGAGTTCCGACGGGAAAGTCGGACCGGCTGGATTCGGGAACGGAGGACTGAGCCGGCGAGGCCGCCGTCAGGGCCATGAAGGCCCGGGAATCGACTCGCCATGTCCGGCGAGGTCTAGAGAGTCTCACATCTTGCCGGAATCACCAAACGGCTCACCGAGGAGATGCCGGAACACCCTGTATTCAGAACGCAGGTTTCCTCCAGGAGGTTTCCCAAGATGAAGACACGTCGGACGCTCTACCGGTTGGCGCTCCTCTCCGGCCTCGGACTGGCCCTCATGGCCGTCCCGGGACAAGAGAACACCCTGAGCACCGGGAGGGGGACCGGCGGGCAGTCCCCTCTCTCCTACTTCTCCTCCATGTGGGGATAGCGGTACTCCTTCGGCGGCACGAAGTTCTCCTTGATGGCCCGCAACGAGGTCCAGCGCAGCAGGTTCACCAGGGAGCCGGCCTTGTCGTTGGTGCCGGAGGCGCGGGCGCCGCCGAAGGGCTGCTGGCCCACCACGGCGCCGGTCGGTTTGTCGTTGATATAGAAGTTGCCGGCCGCGTTGCGCAGGGTCTTCGAGAGGTGCTCGACCGCCTTGCGGTCTTCCGCGAAAATGGCGCCGGTCAGGGCATAGGGGCTCGCCGTGTCGACCAGCTCCAGGGTCTTCTCCAGCTCCAGGTCGTCGTAGATGTAGACGGTGAGCACCGGCCCGAAGATCTCCTCCCGGATCAGCTTGAAGCGCGGATCGGTCGTGCGCACCACGGTGGGCTCGATGAAGTAGCCGTCCGACTTGTCGCCCTTGCCGCCGGTGAGGATCTCGGCCTCGCTCGACTCCCTCGCGTGGTCGATGTAGCGCATGATGCGGTCGAAGGAGGGCTCGTCGATGACGGCCGCCATGAAGTTGCGGAAGTCGAGGGGTGAGCCCTGATCGATCGTTTTGATCTGGTCGACCAGCATCTCCTGAACCCGCGGCCAGAGGGACTTCGGCACGTAGGCCCGCGAAGCCGCCGAGCACTTCTGCCCCTGGTACTCGAAGGCGCCGCGCACCAGGGCCGTCACGTAGGCCTCCACGTCCGCGGAAGGATGGGCGACGACGAAGTTCTTGCCGCCCGTCTCCCCCACGATTCGCGGGTAGGAGCGGTAGATCGCGATGTTGTCGCCGATCGTCTTCCACATGGACTGGAAGACCGGGGTCGAGCCCGTGAAGTGGATGCCCGCGAGATCCGCGTGCGCCAAGACCGGGTCGCCCACCTTGCTCGCCTTACCTGGGAGGAAGTTGATGACTCCGTCCGGGAACCCGGCCGCCTGGAGGAGCTTCATGATGAAGTAGTTGGAGTAGACGGCGGTCGAGGCCGGCTTCCACAGGACCGTGTTCCCCATCAGGGCCGGCGAGGTCGGCAGGTTGCCGCCGATCGAGGTGAAGTTGAACGGCGAGACGGCGAAGACGAACCCTTCGAGCGCTCGGTACTCCAACCGGTTCCAGACGCCCGGTGAGGACCAGGGCTGGTCCGTGTAGATCGTCCGCATGTAATAGGGGTTGAAGCGCCAGAAGTCGATCATCTCGCAAGCGGAGTCGATTTCGGCCTGGAAGACGGTCTTCGACTGGTTGAGCATGGTGGCGCCGTTGAGCGTGTCGCGCCATGGGCCGGCAAGCAGGTCGGCCGCCCGCATCAGGATAGACGCGCGCTCCTCCCAACTCGTCTCGCTCCACTCCTTCCAGGCCGTCTTGGCGGCCTCGGCCGCCGCGGCCACCTGCTCGGCGCCGGCCTGGTGGTAGGTCGCCAGGACCTTCTTGTGGTCATGGGGGCAGACGGCCTTGGCGGTGTCGCCGGTGCGCACCTCCTTGCCGCCGATGAGGAGAGGGATCTCGATCTCCTCGGAAAGCATCTCGTCGAGACGCTTCTTGAGGGATTTCTTTTCGGAGGACCCCGGCCCATAGGAGCGGACCGGCTCGTTGACCCGAACGGCTAGGGGATAGATAGCGTTCGACATAGGCGTCGAATCCTATCATCCCCCGTCAGCCTCGCAGGGAGGCCCAGGCGAAGATCAGGAACCCCATGATCAGCAGGGTCCCGCCAATGGGAGTGACGGCCCCGAGCCAGCGCGGCCCCCCCAGGGCGAGCCCGAAGACCGTGCCGCTGAAGATCACGCTCCCCGCGAGCAGGCACCAGCCGGCGGCGTCCACCCCGCGAGGTCTCACGGGTGCCATCTGCGCCCCGAAAAAGCCCACCAGCGCGATCGCGAGGCCGCCGTACATGAGGTAGCGGGCCGCCGTCTCCCAGAGCTGCAGCTCGCGAGGGCCGAGCCGCGCCGCCAAGGCGTGGGCGCCGAAGGCTCCGGCGACGACCGAGAGGGCGCCGCAGAGGGCGCCAAGAAAGATCCAGTTCATGGGGAATCTCCTCTCCATGCTGGAGGGCAGACCGGTGAAGGCCTACTACGTTTTGACCGTCGATTTCCGCTAGCCGCTCTTCAGGCCACCTCTCCGAGCCGCCGCACCGAGGCGATCCGGTCGCGGGGGATCATCAGGTGGTCGTACTTCTTCCACACGCCGAGTTGGGCGGCGCGGCGGACGTAGTCCTCCTTGGAACGGCCGTTCTCGCCGTCCTTGTGGACGTCCACGTCGTGGAGGAAGATGCCACGGTCGTCCATGTCGTCGCACCGGCCCACGAAAATCTCGGGGCCGGTGGTGTCGACGACCACGGTGATGCCGTGGAGCTCGCCCTTGCCCTGGTGGAAGGTGCCCATCTAAGTAGCGGGCACCGCGCAGTGTTCGGCGAAGACCTGCGCCAGGTCGTTGGCCACCGAGTGGGCGTCGCGCCCCTCGATCCGGTGGCGGGGCATGAAGTAGACCAGCTCACCATCCTTGAAGAAGGCGATGGACGGGCTGCTCGGCGGGATGTCCGCGATGTGGGCCCGGGCCTTGGCCGTGGCCTCGAGGTCCTGACCGGCGAACACGCTGGCCACGCGGTCCGGACGGCGGTCACCCTGGAGAGCCAGCCGCACGCCGGGGCGGGCCATGCCGGCCGCGCAGCCGCAGACGGAGTTGACCACCAGCATCGCCGTGCCGTTCTTCTCGTTCATGAAGGCGTCCACCTCTTCGGGCGTCCGCAGCTCTTTGACGCCGGCGCTCGTCAGCTCTTCGCGCATGGGCCGGACCAGAAGCTCGCTGTAGGGCACTTTCGCACCTCCTTGTCACGCGCCGGGCGGCGCATTGGGTCCCATTGTATGTCCAAGCCTGGAAACAGGCGACGGGGGTGCTGGGATTCCCTGGCTGGGTTCTTGCTATTGGAGGAGGTCCCATGAACCGTTACCGATCACAGATCCTGATCTTCGCCGCCGTGGTGGCGTTCTCGATGCTCTCGGGCTGCCGGCCTTCGGAGCCGGAGGGAGACCAGGTCCGCACCGAGGCCTCGCCCACGCCGGCTCCCGCCCCGGCTCCCACTCCCCCGCCGGCTCCGACACCGCCCATGTCCTCGGACATGGCCACCTCGGACCTGCCGCCGAGCACGGCCCCGGCCGCGGATCTGCCCACGGACCGGCCCCTGCGGGCCGCCTTCCTGGTGGTGAACGGCGTCTACAGCACGGAGCTGACGGCGCCGTACGACGTTTTCCAGGACACGAAGTTTCACACCCGGCCGGGGATCGAGGTGTTCACGGTCTCGCCGGACGGCCAGCCCGTCACCACGTTCGAGGGGATCCGCGTCACCCCCACGTACGGCTTCCAGAATGCCCCGGAGGCCGACGTCCTGGTGGTGCCGAGCACCGCCGGCAGCATGGACCAGGACCTCCAGAACCAGGCCCTGATCGATTGGGTGCGGCAGGCTGGCGGCCGGGCACGGCACGTGGTCTCGCTCTGCGACGGCGCCTTCGTGCTCGCCAAGGCCGGCCTGCTGGATGGCGTGCCCGCCACCACCTTTCCGGACGACTACAAGCGGCTGTCCCAGATGTTCCCGAACGTGGACTTGCGCATCAACGTCAGCTTCGTGGACGCCGGCAAGTTCCTGACGTCCCAGGGAGGCGCGCGCAGCTACGACGTGGCCATGCACCTGGTGGACCGGCTCTACGGCCCCGAGGTCGCCAAGGAGATCGGCCACGGTCTGCTGATCCCCTGGCCGCCCGATCCTCGGTGGGTCAAGTCGGAGACGGCGGTCCCCTCGACGGCCGCGCAGCCCACGCCGGGAGAGTAGGGGCGGCCCATGTGGCCGCCCTGCCATGTCGTCCTGGAACAAGGCGGAGGAAAAGGGCGCCCACGCAGGGGCGCCCCTACAGAGGACCGCCTACCGGAACCGGAGCGTGGCCCCCAGGCGGAACACCCGCGGGCTCAGCACCTCGGTGATCTGGTACCGGACCTCCTGCTCGGCTGAGGCGTCGCGCTCTCTCTGGAGCAGGTAGTGCTCGTTGGTGAGGTTGAAGCCGTCCAGGCCGACGTTCAGCGTGAAGTTCCCGAACTCGAAGTCCTTGTCGATGCGGGCGTCGAGGAGATAGATGTCCGAGGTGCGGAATTCGTCGAGATCGCCCGTGAGCTGGAGGCTCCTCTGGCCGAGGCCGGTGTCCGAGCCCACGGCGGCGAACGTCGGCGAGGCGTAACCCTCACGGCCCGTGACGCTGGCGGCCACGCTGAAGCCCCAGGGACGGTCAGGCGCGACTTCGTAGAGACCGGCGAAGTTGAAGTTCCAGCGGCTGTTGATGTACGAGTTGCCCTTGCCGGTGCCACCCGCCTCCAGGTACAGGTCCTCGTCGTCCGAGAAGCCCAGGTCGTCCGACACGACGTTGGTCGGATCGTCGTAGAGCTTGAACTCGTCGCCGATCGTCCAGTCCCAATCCGCATAGGTGAGATGGCCGCGCAGGCTCCAGCGGTTGACGAGCCGGCGCGTGAAGGAGAGCGTCGCTCCCAGGTAGTCCTGCTCACGGTCGCCGTTGGTATAGAAGCCTCCCGTGGGGTTCAGGCCGGACCGCAGCTCATAGAAGGGAAGCGCCCCGACCGCCTGTCCGTTGGGAAGCGTGCAACCCTCGCAGTCGGCGTTCCCGGCGAGCACGTAGTCGTTCCGGGTCGCCAGGCGGGTCTGGCCAGTGGCCTCGTCGAACACCAGGGTCCGGATCTCGGGGATGTCGTGGATGTTGCGGTAGGTCAGGGTGACTCCGGTGACGAAGTTGGCGCTCAAGGCCTGCTCGTAGCCAAAGGTGACTTCGTCGGTGAGCGTCGGCCCGAGATCCGGGTCGTTGACGTTGGGCGAAGTCAGGGACGCCGGGTCGTTCTCGTCGATGCCGACCGAATAGCCGAACCGCAGTGAGCTGCGCTCGGCGTCGTCGAGACGCAGGTTGTTGTTGGCGTCCACGAAGTAGAAGTAGGCGTAGCTGTAGCCGAGCGGGCTGACCCGGTTGGCCAGCGGAAGCTGGCCGAGCTGCTCGGCGTAGCGCGAGAAGGTGGCGCGCAACAGGGACTTGCGCTCCTGGCCCAGAGCGTACGTGATGCCGACCCGGGGGGATACCGTCGTCCACTCGAAGCCGCCGGCGTCGTTGCCCGGGAAGCTGATCGCCGGGATCAGAGGCGGCGCGCCGGGCTCGACGCCGGGAGCCTCCGGATTGCCGGCATCGGAGACGGCCTTGTTCTCGAGGTACTGGTTGTCGTAGCGCAGGCCGGCGTTGATCGTCCAGCGGTCGCGGGTGATGGTGTCCTGCAGCCAGGCCGACTCATAGGTGGAGTCGATGGCGATCTGACGGTTGCGCTGGAAGCCGACGGCCGCCTCCCCCTCGTCGAGGCCGTACAGGTTGCCCGCCCAGATGAGCTTGCCGCCCGGCCAGACCGTGGAGGACTGGTTCTCCTGGGTCCGGTAGCTGCCGCCGAACTTGAGCTGGTGATCCATCGAGGCGGCGTCGAAGAAGTAGCTGGCGTCCGCCCGGTACTGATCGATGATGGCGTCCTGCGTGAAGTCGAGCCAGGTGCCGCGCCGCACGTTGAACTCGTCGACGAAGATGTCGGCGTCAAGACCACCCTTGGGGGACAGGGTGAAGATGCCGTCGTCGCGCGACGCGAGAGCGGTCAGCACGAGGTCCGGGGTGACGATCCAGGTGTCCTCGACCTTGTAGATGTCCTGCGGCGTGGTCTGGTCCCAGGTCGTCTCCGGCGCCCGGCGGAGGCTGGCGCCGCGGCCGAACTTGAGCTTGTCGTTGGTCCAGTAGTGGAGCACGCCCGAGTTGCTCGCCCCGGCCTGGAAGTTGAGCTTGGTGTTCAGGTCTTCCAACTGGGTGCGGTCGAGCTGGTCCGCCGCGTCCGTGGGCTCGTTGCCGGGGCTCGGGACGAGATTGTTGATGTCGCTCTCGCCGTAGGCGCCCCAGATCCACAGGTGGTCTTTCACGAGGGGCCCGCCGATGTCGAGCCCGTACTCCTCGACCGCGTCGATCCGGTTGCCGTTGGGCAGGAAGGGATCGGACTGGTACTCGCCGTCCGTGCGCAGGTACCGGCCCGAGCCGCGCCACTCGTTGGTGCCGCGCTTGGTGACCTGGTTGATGGTGACGCCCGCGGTGGCGATGGTGACGTCCGACGAGGAGACCGTGAACTGCACCTCCTCGAAGGCGCCGAAGTCGAAGTAGGTGGCCGAGCCGCCCACGGCGTTCATGTCCGTGAGGATGACGCCGTCGATGGCGAACGTATTGTCCCGCGAGCTCGACCCCATACCCAGGAAGCTCGACTGCTGGCCGCTCTCGTTGCCGCCCACGTTGATGCGGTCCACCAGCACGCCGGGCGCCTGGCTCAGCAGCGACCAGGGGTCGCGGGCCGTGGGCACCTTGTCCAGCTCCACCGTGGAGACGTTGGAGCCCTGGTTGACCCGCCGCTCATCCAGCAGGGGGCTCTCGCCGGTGACGGTGATCGTGTCCGAGATGGCGGCGTTCAGGGTGATCCGCAGCTCGGGCCGGCTGCCTACCCGGACGGCGATGTCGGGGTACTCGATCTCGGAAAAGCCCTGGAGCTCCGCCTTGACACCATAGGTCCCGGGATACAGGTTGAGGAACCGGAAGCTTCCCCCTTCGTCGGTCACCTGCACCTGCGGCGCACCCACGCCCGTGAGGGTGACCGTCACCCCGGGGAGCGGCTGCTCCTTCTCATCGGTGACCGTGCCGTAGAGATCGCCCGTCTGCAACTGGGCGAAGGCCGGGACGGCCATCGCCAGCAGCATGATCAGGGCGAGTACGAGACGCGCGTAGCTGCCTCTGCCCATTGCTGGTCCCCCTTTCAAGGTCCAAAACTTGACGGGATTATGCAACGACTCCGTTGCAGATACCAGCGCCGGGCCGTCAGTATGGATTCGCGCTGATCACCCCGTTGTTGACGCTGCGCAGATAGAAGCCCGTCGTAGGCCGGTTCCGGAGGTCGAACGTCCCCCCGGAGAGGATCTTCCAGATCTTGAAATTGGAGTACGTGAGCGGCACGCCCGACTGGCAGACCTCCGGCGCGTGGTCGCCCAGGACGAAGTAGGCCGGACCGTCGCCGATCACCGTGGCGAGCCCGTTCTTGTCCACCACCACGGAGGTGGCCTCGTTGACCGCGACCGCCAGGGCGCTCGCCGCCTTGCCGTCCTTGATCTGGCGGGCCACGAAAGCCATGGTCCGCCCCATCCGGTCCCGGGTCACGAAGTGGCTGTCGGTGATGGTGCCCTGAAGGTTGGCCCAGTGGAAGAAGTCATAGGTGAAAGTAACGCTGCGGTGATAAGGATTCGCCAAGGCGTCGCTCGACAGGGCGGAGCTGACGCACCCGTCGTAGGTGAAGTCCCCCTGGATGGCGAGCCCGGCGCTGGTGCCGCCCACGCCGCCACCCCGGGCATAGACCGACTCGACGGCCGTCTCGACCCGGGTCCCCTTGAAGTACTTGACGTAGTCGCACTGGTCACCGCCGGCGAAGAAGACGACCTCGGCGTTCTTGACCGTGGTCTCGACGGCCGTGGTGTTCGAGTCGCTCGCCCTGGTGATGACCAGGGTCTCGACCGAGTCCACGCCGTTCATTGCGTAGATGTAGTCGTTGTAGCCGTTGGAGCCCGAGGAGCGGAGGATGACGACGTCGATCTTGGTCGAGCAGGTGGTGCAGCCGCGCACCTTGTCGATGATCCACTGGAGGGCCGCGTCCACGTCGGTGCCGCCGCCCCCGAAGTCATGGGCCGGTCCGGCCAGGGGGACGGCCACGTCGACGGCATTGCCGGTCAGGTACCGGGTGACCTTGGCCTGGGCCGGGAGAGCGAGGACGGCGGACAGCAGCAACAGGGAGACCGTCTTTCGGGTCATCGGTTTCCTCCGGTCGGGTCAAAGCGCAGGAGCGCGCAGGGACTCCAAGAAACGACACCCCGGGACCGCCGGGGCTCTATTCTTCTGAGTGCGCGCGGGGGGAGGGAATGAGTCCGGCGGAAGTCACCTGCCCGGCGAGTTCGCCGATCTCCCGCCAGGGCAGGACCTCGGCAACAGACCGGGCTTGGCGGGCTGTGCCGCCATAGACCAGCCAGGGACGGCCGGAGGCCTCGCCAGCGATCTCCCGCCACCGCCCTAGGCCCAGAAAGAAGTCCTGCGTGACTGTCTGGCCGGACTTGACCTCCACCGGCACCAGGGTCTCGCCCTGCTCGATGATGAGGTCGACTTCCTGACCGCTCCGGTCGCGCCAGAAATAGAGGTTGGAGGCCAGAGCCCGATTGAACCGGGCCTTCAGGAGCTCCGAGACCACCCAGGTCTCGAACAGGGCCCCCCGCTGGGGATGCGTGACGAGTTGGCCGGGGTTCTGGACGCCCATCAACCAGGCCGCCAGGCCCGGATCACAGAAATAAAGCTTGGACGTCTTGACCAGCCGCTTGCTGAAGTTTCGAAAGTGCGGCTGAAGCTGGTGCACGATGAAGCTCGCCTCCAGCACGGAGATCCAGGACCGCGCGGTGTGGTGGCTGACGCCGCAGTCGTTCGCCAGGGCCGACAGGTTGAGCAGTTGCCCCGTCCGCGCGGCACACATCCTCAGCAGCCGCTGGAAGACGCCCAGATCCTGGACGTTGAGCAGTTGCCGCACGTCCCGCTCCAAGTAGGTGCTGACGTAGTTGCCGTACCAGATCCCCGGGTCGAGCCCGCGGTCGTAGACCGGTGGGTAGAGCCCCGTGAACAGGAGGTCTTCCGGGGTCGTGGGCTCTTTCTTGACCGCTTGCAGCTCTGGGAGGGTGACCGGGAGAAGGGAGACCAGCGCGATGCGTCCGGCCAGCGTCTGCGTGACGTTCGACAGGAGGTTGAACTGCTGAGAGCCCGTTAGGACGAACAGTCCGCTTCTTCGTTCCTGGTCCACACGGGTCTGGAGATAGGAGAAGAGGCCCGGGCAGCGCTGGACCTCGTCCAGGACCGCTCCATCTGGAAAGCGGCCCAGGAATGCTCGCGGGTCCTGGGTGGCAAGTTCCCGCTCGTCAAGGTCTTCGAGAGAGACATAGGGCTTGTCCGGGAATGTCACTCGCGCCAGGGTGGTCTTCCCGGACTGCCGCGGTCCGGTGACGGCCACGATCGGATAGCCTTGCGCGAGTCGAAGGAGGGTTTCCTGGGCATGCCTCGGGATCAGCATGAGAAGAGAGTAGCCCTCACCCCGGCTGATTGGAAGTCCGACTTCCAATTAGCCAAGATCGCAGATGTCCCATGAAACGGCTCCTCACCCTCTGGCTGACCCTCCTGGGAGCCTTCTGGCTCACCCGGGCCGTGGTCTCGGCGCTGTTCTTCCAGAGCGTGGCCGATCGAGGAGGAGGGGCGCTGTTCCTGCTGATCGCCGTTCCCATCCTTCAGACCGGCTTGGTCGGCTGGCTCACACGGCGATAAACTCCAGGCAGGAGGCAAATCGGCTATGTCAGGTGACGAGGGGATGGTCCTGGTCCTGTGCGTGTTCGCGGCCGGCATGGCCTGGGCCGCCTGGTTCTGGCAGGCGACGTTCACGGCGCCGCGCTGC
Organism: uncultured Thermoanaerobaculia bacterium; assembly: GCA_964245465.1. Taxonomy (GTDB): domain Bacteria; phylum Acidobacteriota; class Thermoanaerobaculia; order Multivoradales; family UBA5704; genus DATARR01. Next base: position 304 of record CAXTNS010000098.1, on the reverse strand, counting down.
TCCCGGTTCGAGCACCGCTGGCCTCTTTTGCTGGCTCCCGCAATCTGTGCCGGCGTCCTGTTCGCCGTCCTCAAGAGGTTCTCTTCCCTCGACGTGCGCGAAGACCCTGTCTACCTGGTCTTCTACATGATCGTGGGCGCGGCGTGGGTCGGGGTCGCAGCCTGGACCTTGCCGTACCAGGGCCTGAGCCCGCGGGACGACGTCATCGAGCGGGCCAACCCGGGCGCGGCCCAGGCCATCGGCGGGGCGGTTCTGGGGATCACCCTCTTCTTCGCGTTCGGAATCTTCGGCAACGGTCCGGGAT
>CAXTNS010000097.1:0-14307 GCA_964245465.1 uncultured Thermoanaerobaculia bacterium | reverse complement strand
CTCGCTGTCTTGAGCCGCATGAACGTGCCGTCGCGCGTGTACTCGACGCCCGCCGATTTCTGCCAGATGTTGCGATTGGTGGAGACCGAGGGGAATTTGTAGAGAATGTAGTCCCAGTCGAGCATTCCCTGGGTCGGCAGCCGCAGCTTGTTGATGAGCCCCGTCTTGCAGGGGTTGTTGAGGTCGCCCGGAACGTTGGAGGCAAAATACCCGGCCGTGGGGAGGTCGAAAAACGAGTTGTCGGGCAGCACCAGCTTGGTCAGGAACCAGACCATGTGGTTGCTGAGACTGGCCGTCCCGCCGCAACCGGTGAGCCCCACCGGCGAGCCCGTGGTGCTCTGGTCGTCCGTGCTGTCGTTGTAGAGGAGCTTGTAGACCGCCCGCGCGCCGCCGAAGGCCTGGAGGTCCACCTGGGTGACCACGAGCGGCTGGTAGGACTGCCCCGTGTCGCGCAGCCGGATCCAGTGGGTGCGTCCCTGCGTATCCGTGATCCGCCAGGCGTGGGCGGCGGAAGGAGCCACGGCCACACAAGAGGAGGGACAATCGAAATAATCGATCTGGACGAAGTTGCCGAAACGGTCCTCCATCCGCGTCAGATAGCCGTTGGTCAGCGCGCTGAACGTGTGCACGGTGCCGTCCGGGAGCTCGATCTGGCGGCTCGCTGTCTTGAGCCGCATGAACGTGCCGTCGCGCGTGTACTCGACGCCCGCCGCCGCGCTCTCTCCCTCATGAAGGGTGGGATAGAACGTATGGATCGAGCCGTCCGGAGTGAGATACGTGTTGCGCGAGTAGTCCCCCGATGGAAAGCTGGTGTTGTCGAGCTGCGGGGGATTGAGACGCCCCAGGTGCAGCATCCAGCCCAGGCCCGCGTTGGCGCCGCGCGCCGGAATCGCGCGCGTCCCGTCGTCATAGAGCTCGTGTTCCCAGACCTGGCTGTTGTAGGTCAGGACGAGTTGGTAGGAGAGCCCCGCGTTGACCGGGTAGCTCTGCCCGATCGGCAGCCGGACCGTCAGGTTGCCATTGAACGGATTGATGGTGTCGACGTCGGCCGAGGCGTTGCCCGAGCCTCCCAGGCCCTTGGCGACGTTGGGGTGCTCCTGAGCGGCGGCGAGGCCCGTCCAGAGGAGGAGAAACGTGATCGCGATGGCCAATGGTTTCGTTCGCATCTCCTACTTCTCCTCCAGCCCGTTGGGGACCTTGACCAGGGTGATTTCCAGGACGGAAGGATCGAGCGCCACCACGAGGTCGCCCTTCTCGAACTTGGCAGGCGGTTCCGGGCTCCCGGCCAGCGGTTTCATCTGGTCCAGGACGCCCTGGAGCCGGCCGTCGATCACGCCGTCGCCGTCGCTCTCGCCGCCGTCGCCCACCCGCAGGGCCCAGGCTCCGGTCTGGGGCCGCACGACCAGCAGCTCGATCAGCGACCGCCGGTCCTCAACCGTGTCCTTGCCGTCCTGGCGCCGCTCCAGCCCGCGCCCTCGCCAGTTGGCCCGCCGCAGCCCGAAGCTCTCGGGTGCCGCGGCGTCGAAATCCCCACTTGCCAGATCCGCCGCCGCCCAGACCGAGCGAACGGGAACTCCCCCTTTCAGGGAGAAGCGGACCGTGCCGTCCCCGTCCTCGTCGACGAGCACTTCGAGATGGCGGCGGACCGTCGGAAAATCGTCTTCTCCAATCTCACGGGTCACTCCCAGCAATACGACCCGTCCTCCGGGCATCACCCCCGAGGCCTTGACGGCACCTGCTTCCACGGTCACCCGGAAAGGGGCCGCGCCCGCGGCTCCCGCGGCCAGAACCCAGAAAGCCGGCAGGAAAACCCAGGGCCGGTACTTCGAAACTCGCTGCATGTCCTTCTCCTTTAAAAGCGTTTGCAAAGATCGTACGGAAGCAATGTAAACTTTGGGGGAGGAGGTTTCTATAACAATCTTGCTATCTTTGAGTGAACAGATCATGCCCATCAAAGCCCTCCACCACGTCCAGCTCGCCATGCCGTGCGGCCGCGAAGACGAGGCGCGCGCCTTCTACGCCGGCACGCTCGGGATGACCGAGGTCCCCAAACCGGAAAACCTTGCCAAACGCGGGGGCGCCTGGTTCAGCTCGGGTTCCGCCGAGGTCCATCTAGGCGTGGAGGACGATTTCCGCCCCGCGAAAAAGGCGCACCCCGCGCTCCTCGTCGACGACCTGGAGACGCTCGCCGGGCGCTGCTCCGCCGCGGGCTACGCCGTCACCGCCGACGAGCCGCTCGCCGGGTTCGACCGCGTCTACGTGTCGGACCCCTTCGGCAACCGGATCGAATTGTTGCGGCGCCGTTGAGACGCGGTCAGAAGGTATCGCTGGTCGAGACCAGCCACTGGAGGCTCTTGAGAGAGCGGTCGCCGTCCAAGGGGAAGGCGAGGTCGAGGTGGACCAGCGTGCCCCGGGCGGAGCGGCTGGAGCCGAAGCGGAGGCCGAGGCCAATGTCGCGCAGGAGATCCCATTGCGCGGCGATCCTGCCGATCCCGCCGTCACCGTCCTCGAACCAGGCCCGAGCCGGCGTCGAAGAAGGCCGCTGCCCCTACGTAGAGGAGGTGGAAGACTTCGATCGCGCCCGCTCTCCCCCGGGCACCAATGCCCAGATGTCCGGGTTCCGCGCGGGACTGTACGCATAGGCCCCGCCGCGGTAAAGCCGGTCCGCGCCGTTGTAGTAGGCGATGGCGTCCTCGACGAGGTTACTGTCCGGGCGATCCACGGCCTTGCGGCACTTCATCTCCCCCTTGGCGAGGTCCACGTCGTAGAGATCCACGGACTCGTGGAGGCCCAGCACCGCCATGCGGCCGCCCCGCAGCAGGGCGATCTCGCTGTTGTGCGTCATCAGCGCCCGGCCCTCGGAAGGTGGGATGCGGAGCACGTCGTGACCGAAGAACTTGGAGTCATAGCTCATGCCCAGAAGGCCCATCACCGTGGGCGGCACGTCGAGCGACGAGGCCAGCGTGTCCACCCGCCGGCCCCGCTCCCCCTCAGATATTCCGGCGCCCAGGAACAGGACCGGCACCTCGTAGCTCGCGAGAGGGATCTCGGCCGCGCCGTACACCCGGGCTCCGTGGTCCCCCATCAGCACGAACAGCGTGTCACGATAGAAACCTTTTGCCTTCGCCTGGGCCATGAACTCGCCCAGGGCGTAGTCGGCGTAGCGCACGGCGTTCTCCCGCCGGTGGTAGCGGGGGTCGAGCTTCAGGTGGTCCTGGGGAAACGCGAACGGCCGGTGGTTGGAGACGGAGAGCACCAGCGAATAGAACGGTTTTCCCGTGGCGCGCGCCGCTTCCATCTCCGCCAGAGCCTTGGTGAAGATCGCCTCGTCACAGGCGCCCCAGGCCGTGGTGAAGGTGCCCTTGGGAAAAACCCCCTGGTCCACGATCCGCTCCACGCCGTTGCGGCTCAGGTACCGGCCCATGCCGTCGAAGAGCGCCCGGCCGCCGTACACGAACATCGTCTGGTAGCCCTGGCCCTTGAGCAACTCCGGCAGGGTGAAGAGGTGGACCGAGGCGTCGCGCCGGGCGATCGATTCGCCCGGCAGCGGCGGCAGCGAAGAGGTCGTGGCCTCGATGGCGCGGATGGTGCGGTTGCCCGTCGAGTACGCGTGGGTGAGGAGCGTCCCCTCTTTCGGCAACGCGTCCTAGCTGGGCGTCCGGCTCTCCTGGCCTGCTTTCGGAGGGTGTAGGGCGCCGATGAGCTCCGCGCCCAGGCTCTCCTCCAGCACCACCACCACGTTCACCCGCCGCGGCGGCCCCGGGTTCTCGATGCGGCGCAGCGTCGAGCCCGGCGCGAACGAGCCCGGCACCGCGGCCGGCTCGTCCCCCAGCAGCCGGTGGAGCCGCGCCAGCACGGCCGGCTGGGGCCGGGTGGCGTATAGCCCCTCGTACGGCGCGTCGGTGCCCAGCAGGGCCATCCAGAACGAGTAATACCCGTTCTCCGCCACCTCGTTGAGCGCCCGGTCCTCCGAGACGTGAGCGAGGGCCGGCGAAACCGTCGCCGTGGCCACGGCCAGCAGCAGGCCGAACCCGGCCACGAAAGCCAGCCGCTGGACCGGCGGCGTCACCCGCTCCCAGGTCGGGCGCGTGACCCGGCCGAGGATCTCGATCACCCCCCACGAGGCAAGCGCCACTACCGTCAGCACGATCCCCGTGTGGTAGCTCTGCCAGAGGTTGTCCGCGACCTCCGTGGGATAGACCAGGTAGTCCACGGCCACGAAGTTGAACCGGCTGTTGAACTCGTCGAAGAAGTAATACTCGGCCATCGCCACGAACAGTGCCAGGAACACGGTCAGCGACACACCCAGGCTGAGGAAGAGCCGATGAAAAGTCCGGTGGTACCAGCGCTCCGGGATCACCGCGAGATAGAGCACCAGCGGCAGGACGAGCCAGAGGGCCGACACCCCGTCGAACACCAGCCCCGCTCCCAGGGCCCTGAGCACCGGCAGCAACCCGTCCCGGGACAGACCCTGCTGGAACGCCAGCAACGCCAGGCGCGTGACCAGCCAGACGGCCATGTAGAAGACGATGAGGGCCACCGCCAACTGGTAGCGGGAGCGCAGCACGAGAGAGCGGGTCTGCTGAAGAATCCTGAACATCGGGTGTACCTTTAGAAAAACCAGTCCGGCAGGTTGTATCGGCGATCGAGATAATGGATCAGGGCGGCGGTTCCGAAGGTGATCACGGGCAGGAGCAGCAAGGTACCGATCTCCCGCAGAGGCCGCCGGAGGTGAAAGGACTTCTCAACCTTGGGGACCCGCTTCCCCATCCTCGGCACCAGCATCCCCGTCTGCTGGCGGTAGACGTCCCATTCGGATCCGAACCGCGCGGCCAGGAACTGCTCTTCGGTCCGCAGGGACGGCAGATAGAACCAGATCAGGAAAAGGCACAGCAGCAGGACCGCCGTCAGAGAGCCCGCGATGAGACAGATCCCGAGCGCGAACAAAACGGAGCTGCTGTAGAGGGGATGCCGGACGTAGCGGTAAGGACCCCAGGTCACCAGAACGCGTTTTTTGTTGCCATCGATACTGCCGAGCGCCCAGAGCCGGATGCCCAGGGCGACGACGATCAAAAAGCTTCCCAGGAGCTCGACGAGCTGGACGGAGGAGGAGGCGTTCCGGTCCGTGAAAAGGAAGACGAGCAGGAAGGTAAGACCTGCCACCAGGGAGCCCCGGAGACGGTGCCGGTTGACTCTCTTGATCTCGACGTTCAACTCCAGAACCTGAGGGGGCAGCACATCAAGGGAACCCGCGGGCCACTGTTCAATCTCTTCCAAGGGAACCTCTCTTTTCATTCGAAAGATCGCGATAGAGCTCCAACCCGTGCCAGCCACCTAAAGGCAGGACGGTGAATCCCAGAGTCCGGCTCAGATCGAGGAAAGCCGCGGAACGTTTGTGGGGCATGATGAAGAGCCGGCTCCCTTCCTCGGCCCGGAACTCTTCGTCCAGGGACTCCGTTCTTGCGGAATTACCCGCAGGATCATCCGCAACCGGCGGCTTCAGCGTCACGGCTTCGACGTCGGCGCCGAGATAGAAGGCCAGCCCATAGCGGGGAAGCGTGTCGACGAAAACCACTTCATCGACCGGTCCCCGAGCCCTGCCGGCGATCACCTGCGCCAGAACGCGGGAATCCTTGGTGGTCGGGAGCCCGGCTGCCACACCTCGCAGACTGATCAGAAATACGATCCAGAGGGCCAGCCCGAGACGCCGGCGCGGCGAGAGAGAGAACGCGGTCTGCCGCCGCGCGGCCAGCAGGGCCATCGGCACGAACAGAGGCAGTACGTAAAGATGCATGCGCGAGCGGGCCAGGCAGAAAATCGCGAGAGAGGAGATGAGCCAGAAAAACAGGAAACAGCTCACCGGATCGCGGGGGGCCGTATCGGAGCCCCGGCGGCGGACGAGGGAACGCCACGTGTCGCTGCACGCCTCGAAAATGCGGCCGGTCCACGGCAGGGAACCCACGAGCAGGCTGGGAACGTAGATCACGAAAGGCCCGTACCAGGCGGCATTCCGGTCATGGACGGGGGTGAAGATCCTGCCGAGGATCTCGTAGCGGACGAGATGCTCGATGTCCGCGGGTTGCCGGATCCACAACAGGACGTACCAGCCCAGACCCGCGGCCGCGAAGGGCAGCAGGCAGGTGGCATAGATCAGGGGCGCCAGCGCCGAGGAGGCGGGGGCCAGCCGCCTGCCCAGCCGGGCCACCAGCAGGATCGTCGCCAGAAAGGCCAGCGCGTTGGGAATCCGGAGCGCCCACTCGCTTCCGCCGAGAGCCTTCATGGACGTGGCGAGAGCCCAGTAGGTGAGCGGAGGCTTGCTGAGGTGCTTGACCTCGGGGTGCAGGCGGGGAGTTACGTAATCGCCGAGACGCTCCATCTCCAGGGCCACGGCCGTGTAGCGCCCCTCGTCCGGCTCCCACAAACCGCGTGAGCCCTGAAAGGCAAAAACATAGAGGAGGAGACCTAACAAAATCAGCGGGCGCCGCAGCGTGTTACCCTTTGCGGGGCTCGTCAGAGGCTCACAGCTCACAATCGTTAGAGGCCGAGAAACGAGAATTCCTTCGGCGGGCAGCGCAAGATGGAAAAAGAGCCCTTCGCCATGCTCCCAGACAGGAGATCAACCGGGAGGAGGATCGTCTGCGCCCTGCTGGCCGCCGTGGCCCTGTCGATCCTGGCGCTCCCGGCCGCTGCCTGGGGGAGCGAGACGGCCTTCCGCGGGCTGAGCCTGGCCGAGGCGCTCCAGCGCCTCCAGGCGGGGGGACTGCCGGTGTTCTTTTCCAGTGGTGTTGTCCGCGACTCCATACGGGTGGAGACCGAGCCGAAAGGCAGCTCGCCCCGCGAGATCCTGAACGAGCTCCTGCGCCCTCATGGCCTGCGCGCCGAAGAGCTCGCGGGACGGCTGGTGGTGGTCGCCGCCACCCCACCCGCGGCCGCCATCGCGGCCCCCATCGCAGACAACGGCCGGCAGATGACGGCGGAGCCCGAATCCATTCCCATTCCGGTCGTGCGGGACGAGGTCGACGTCTTTCAGGACGCGGCCACGCCGAATCTGGGAGAGATCCACGGAACACAGTCGATCAATGCGGCGGACACCGCGGCGTGGCCTCACCTCGGCAACGACGCCTTCCGCGCCGTCAGCCTGCTGCCCGGGACGGCGAGCTCCGAGGCCTCGTCGCAGGTCCACATCCGCGGCGGCCGGGACGACGAGGTCCTGGTCGTCCTCGACGGCCTAGAACTGTTCGCCCCCTACCATTTGCAGGAGTTCGACAGCGCCCTGAGCATCGTCGCGCCGTCGTTTCTCGAACGGGTCGAGCTGAGCACCGGCGGCTATCCCGCGGAATACGGGGATCGGATGAGCGGGGTGCTCGACATGACGACATTGACGCCTCCCTCCTCGCGCCGGTTCGAGCTCGGCCTCGGCCTCCTCTATGGCGAAGCATCGGCCTCGGCGGCCCTGCCCGAAGACCGCGGGCGCTGGTACGGCGCTGCCCGGGGCGGCAACTACCATCTCGCCCTGGAGGTCAACGGCCGCGACGAGAAGCCGAGCTACTGGGACACCTTTGGCAAGCTGGAGCTCTCTCCCCGTCCCGGTCAAACCCTGCAGCTCAATGCCCTGGCCGCGGAGGACGACTTCGGTCTGGACGCGGAAGACGAATTCGGCCTGGAGGGCTCAGGGGCCGGCGGGGAACACTACCGGAGCCAGTGGGGAAACCGTTATCTCTGGCTGACGCACGGCGCCGTGGTGGGGCCCGACCTGTTCGTCGAGACGATCGCATCGGCCGGACGCATCGACCGGGACCGCGCGGGCTCGGCGGAGAGCGAGGACGGCTTCGCGGTGCGCGACTCCCGCGTCCTCGACGTCAACGGCTTGAAGCAGGTCTGGCGTGCCCAGCCCAGCGAGCGCCGCTCTTTCGAGGCCGGCGCCGAGCTGCGGTGGCTCCGTTCGAACGTCGACTACAGCAGCGACCGCGGCGACCTGTCGGGGGTGGGGCCTCTCCGGCCGCTGACGCCGGGTACGGGCACCCCGGACTTCCAGGGAACCCTCGACTACACCCAGGCCGGCGCCTTCTTCAGCACCCGGCTGCGGCCGTGGGCGGCCCTCACCGCGGACCTCGGGGGGCGCTACGACCACAACAGCGCCACCGGCGAAAGCCATCTCAGCCCGCGCTTCAACCTGGCCTGGAAGCCCCGGGAGGACGACGTCTTCCGCTTCGCCTGGGGATGGTTCTACCAGAGCCAGCGGCCGAACGAGCTGCAGGTCGAAGACGGCGAGACCGAGCTGGCGCGCGCCGAGTGGGCCGAGCACCTGATCCTCGGCTACGAGCACCGCCGCGAGAGCGGCGCTCTGCTGCGGGTGGAAGCCTACCGCCGGCGGCTGAGCCGCCTGCGGGTCCGCTATGAAAACCTTTATGATCCGATCGTGCTGTTTCCGGAGCTCTCCGGTGACCGTGTCCGTATTGCGCCGGATGGCGGCCTCTCCTCGGGCATCGAGATTCTCCTGCGCGGCGCGGAGCGGGGCCCCTTGAGCTGGTGGTTGACCTACACCTACAGCTCGGTCGAAGAAGACATTCCCGGCGAGGGGGACCGCAAGGTGCCGCGCGCCATCGACCAGCCGCACGCCTTTCGCGCCGACCTCAACTACCGGACGCAGAGCGGCTGGAACTTCAACGCCGCCTGGCTCTACCACACAGGCTGGCCCACCACGAGTCTCACAGGGCGTGCCGTGACCGGCGCCGACGGCTCCATCAGCATCGAGCCCGTCCTCGGCCCCTACAACGGCGAGCGCCTTTCCGACTATCACCGGCTGGACGCGCGAGTGAGCCGCGGCTGGAAGCTCCCCCTCGGCCATATGGATACCTACGTCGATCTGCAGAACCTCTATGACCGCCACAACGTCCGCGGCTTCGATCACTTCGCCTTCGAGCTCGGCCCGGCCGGCGACGTTCGCGTCCGTTCTGAAGAGGTGAGCTGGGGCGGGTTCCTACCCTCGTTCGGCATCCGCTGGCAGTTCTAGGGCACCGCTTTTTCGAGCCGGATCTCGCCGCCCGCGACGCGGTACCGGTAGCCGGATCCCGGAAGCACCACGGAGAGCGCCTCCTCGGCCGTCAGGCCCTCGATCGAGCCGTGCAGGATCACCTGCTCCGGCCCCTGTTCCGGATGATTGCCCGGCTCGGCGAGACGCCACCGCAGCCCCGTCTCCCGGGACACCCAGTTGAGGAAATCGGCGAGGCTGGCGTTTTCGATGGTGAACGGCGGAGCGGTCCGCTGGACCCAATCCCAACCCGGTCCGTAGATGGGCACGTCCGCGCTCTCGGAGCTGCCGTCCGCGTGAACGAGCAGCTCGCTGCCGGCCCCGGCTTCACGGATCCGCTCGGCGTCGACTCGCACCTTCCCCTCGCGCACCCGCACCCGCAGCCCCTCGGGCAGCAGCCGGACCTCGAACTGGGTTCCGACATCGCGGACCGAGCCGAACGACGTGGCGATCTCGATCCTCTCGTGGGGCGCCCCAGGCGGTCCCGCGTCGGCGTACAAAGCACCGCGCTCCAGCGTCAGGGTACTCCCGGAGTCGAAACGCACGGACGAATTGCCGTCGATGCGCACCGAAGCCCCTGCCGGCAGGCGCAGGGCGACCCGGCCGCTGTCCGCCGTCGTAATAACCGTTCCAGGAAGAAGGGCGCCGGAACCGGAAACCGTGACCTCGCCCGTCCGCCTCTCGATCTGGGCGACCGGTACGCCCGGCCGCCGGAACATCAGGAGCCCGGCGACCAGCAGGAGGACGGCGGCGAGACCGGCCGCGGCCGTCACCGCCCAAACGAGATGGCGCCGGCCGGCCGCTTTCCGCGCCTGGCGGCGGAAGACCTCGCGCGCCTCCTCCCGCAGGGGCGCCACCTCGCTCTCGGGGAGCCGGGGCCGCCGGCCCGCGAGGCGGAGCAACCGGGAGTCGGCGTCGGTCTGGTTTTCGTCGTCCATCGTCATTTACCCGCTTCTTCCTTCCTACGACTGAGGCTCGCGAACTGATCGCGAAAGGCCAGCCGGGCACGCGTCAGAAGCGATTCCACCGCTTTCGGAGTCATCCCGAGCAATTCCGCCATCTCCTTGACCGCAAGACCGTCCGAGTACTTCCACTCCAGTACCTGGCCGTAGCGAGGCGGCAGGTGATCGACGGCCTCGTGAACCAGCCTCGCCACCTCGCGCCGGAGGACCTCGTTCTCCGGATCGTCGAGACTCGCCGGCAAGGATTCCAGGACCTCCCGCAGCTCACCGCTCTCTTCGAGGAGACCCACCTGTGGCGGGGCGCGCCGTTCACGCTTGAAGTAGCCGCTGATCTCGAAGCGGCAGATCGAGCACAGCCAACTGAAGAGCGCCGCTTCGCCCCGATAGGAGCCCAGCTTCTCGATCGCCTTGCAGATCGTCGCCTGCGCCATCTCCTTCGCCAGCTCCGCATCCTGGTCCAGACGGGCCAAGGCAAAGCGGTAGAGGGCTTGGAAGTAGCTGTCATAGAGCTCCTCGAACGCCGCCTCGTCTCCGGCCCGCATGCGCCGGACCAGCCCGCGGTCCTCAGCCCAGGAACCGGATTCGTCAGACCTCCTGAGCCACATCATCTATAAGAGGAGCGACGCAGGAAAATCCTTCGGGCATGCCCTGATGATGACATAGGATCTCGCCGAGAGGAGGGGAACGCATGCGAGCCGTGGGACTGCACCGCTACCTGCCCATCGAAGATCCCGAAAGCCTGGTCGACGTCGAGATCCCCGAGCCCGAGGCCCGCGGCCGGGACCTGAAAGTCCGGGTCAAGGCGGTCTCCGTCAACCCCGTGGACGTCAAGGTGCGCGCCCCCAAGGAGCCCCCTCAGACGCCGGATCTGGCTCCGAAGATCCTCGGCTGGGACGCCTCCGGCATCGTCGAAGCCGTGGGCGAGGACGCCACCCTCTTCTTCCCCGGCGACGAGGTCTACTACGCCGGCAGCAGCGTGCGCCCCGGCTGCGACAGCGAGCTCCACCTGGTGGACGAGCGCATCGTAGGCCGCAAACCGGGCAACCTCTCCTGGGAAGAGGCCGCCGCCATGCCGCTGACCACCCTCACGGCCTGGGAGGTGCTGTTCGACCGTCTGGATGCACCCCAGGGAGACCAAGACCGCGGGGCCAGCGTCCTCATCATCGGAGGTGCAGGCGGCGTGGGCTCGATCGCCATCCAGATCGCCCGCCGCGTGGCCGGTCTGCGCGTCATCGCCACCGCCTCGCGCGAAGACACCGCCGAATGGTGCCAGTCGCTGGGAGCGGATTCGATCATCGATCACACCAAGCCGTTCAAGGAAGAGCTCCAGCGCATCGGCGAGCCCGAGGTGGACTACATCCTCTGCTTCAACAGCACGGAAAAACACATCCAGAACATGGCCGACGCCATCCGGCCCCAGGGGAAAATCGGCTGCATCGTGGGCGCCAAAGGGAACGCGCCCATCCCCACCAGCATCTTCATGCGCAAGAGCGTGGCCTTCTGCTGGGAGCTGATGTTCACCCGGCCGGATTTCCAGACCCCTGACATGCAGGCCCAGCATCACATTCTCAATGAAGCCGCCGGCCTGTTCGAGGACGGCACGCTGCGCCACACGATGCGGGAGAACTACGGCCCGCTCAATGCGGAAAACCTGAGAAAAGCCCACGCCGCGATCGAGTCCGGGAAGACGATCGGAAAGATCGTCCTAACCGGCTATGAATAACCAGAACCAGATTGATTCCTCGATTTCGCCACAATTTCCGTCCGATTCTCCATGATTGCGCCGTCCTTTCTTTCTCTGAGGCGCCTACGATTTCCATCCGGGGACGAAAGGAGAAATCTTGCGCGTCAAACTGATTCTGCCAGCTCTCACGGAAGCCACGGGGCCGTTCTGGCGACCCATCAAATACTCGCTTTTTCCACCCCTGGGTCTGGCCACGCTGGCCGCGTATCTCGATCCGGACACTGAAATCACGCTGGTCGACGAACACGTCGAATCGCTGGATCTTGACGATCATCCGGATCTCGTCATCATCCAGGTCTATATCACCAACGCTTACCGCGCTTATACGATCGCGGATCAATACCGGGCGAAGGGGTGCTACGTGGCACTTGGCGGGCTGCACGTGACGTCGCTGCCCACGGAGGCGGCGGCGCACGCGGACAGCCTCTTTCTGGGTCCCGGCGAAGAGACGTTCCCCGAATTTCTCAAGGATCTCGCCGCGGGCTGCCCCAGGCCGGTCTATTCCTCTGCCGTGCGCACGCTCGCACGGGTGCCGCCAGTGCGGCGCGACCTGATCCAGCGGCGGTTCTATTTCGTTCCCAATTCCATCGTCGTCTCCCGCGGCTGCCCGCATCACTGTGATTTCTGTTACAAGGACGCCTTTTTCGAAGGAGGGAAATCGTTCTACACGCAGCGCGTGGACGACGCTCTGGCCGAGATCGATCGCCTGCCGGGACGCCATCTCTATTTCCTCGACGATCACCTGCTCGGCAACCGCCGGTTCTCGGCGGCGCTGTTCGAGGGCATGAAGGGGATGAACCGGCTGTTCCAGGGAGCGGCCACGATCGATTCGATCCTGCGGGACGACCTCATCGAGAAAGCGGCGGAGGCCGGTCTGCGCAGCCTGTTCGTGGGTTTCGAGACGTTGAGCCCGGCCAACCTGCGCGAGAGCCGGAAGCATCAGAACCTCGGCCGGGACTATGGCGAGGCGGTGCGCCGTCTGGAGAGCCTCGGAATCATGATCAATGGCAGCTTCGTGTTCGGGTTGGACGACGACGGTCCCGGCGTCTTCCGGAACACGGTGGACTGGGCCTTGGAGCATGGCCTGACCACGGCGACGTTCCACGTCCTGACGCCCTATCCCGGCACGGCTCTGTTCCAACGCATGGAGGCGGCGGGCCGCATCCAGACCCGCGACTGGGACCTCTACGACACCCGCCACGTGGTGTACCGGACCGCCGGCATGTCCGGCGAGCAACTGAAAGCGGGCTACGACTGGGCGTATGAAGAGTTCTACCGGTGGCGCTCCATTTTCCAGGCTAGCACCCATCACGATACGTGGGAGCGCCGCCTGAAAAGCTTCTGCTACACGGCGGGGTGGAAGAAGCTGGAGCCGTTGTGGGACAGCGTCATCCGCCTGCGCCGGCTGCGCTCGTTGCGCCCCATCCTGGAGTCCATCCTGTCCTTCTCCGGCGCGGCCGGCGCCACGGGACAATAAGACGGTCTACATCGACGCGTCCTGCACGATCTCCCACGATTTCGCGGTCCGCCGCAAAACGATCAACGTGAGCCCTTCCGCCGTCTTGCGGTCCGCCTGGCCTGGATATTCCAAGCGCCAGCGCGCGGCGACGGAGGCTCCGGCGGCGTCCTTTCCCATTGGAAACACCCGCGTTTCGATCACTTCCAGCATCAGCTTGCCCATGGCCGCGGCGTCCGGATAGCGCTTCCGGTAGCGCTCGAGCACATCGCGCCGGCCGCGGGTCAGGCCGGTCGGAGAGAGGAAGGCGGCATCCTCCGCGTAGACGGAGGTGAAAGCTTCGAGATCGCCGCGGCTCCACGCCTCGGCCTGAGCCCGGAGCAGGGTGGCCACCTGGGCTTCCGGAGAGGGCTCCTCCGCCTGGGCAGCCAGAGGCGCGAGAAGGGACACGAGGATCAGGAACGCGGTAGCGAAACGGCGGTGAGGATTGTTGAGCATCGTTGACTCCGGATCGTCAAAACGGTTTTATCGTTCCCACATCAGCTCCGCCGTCACCGGCAAGTGGTCCGAGGTGTCGATCGGCCAGGCGCGCGAGGCGCGGACCCGCCAGCCGTGGTCGGCGAAAATGTAATCGATCTGCTCGTTCCAGTGCGGAAACGTCGGGCCGATCGACCGGGAGGCGAGCTGCGCAACATTTTCGCGGCGGAACGCCGCCATCTCCGGCGACCGCGGATCCGTGTTGAAATCGCCGGCCAGGATATAGGGATAACGGCTGGCGCGGACCTCCTGCCCAAGGCATTGCAACTGTTCCGCGCGGATCTTCGAGTTGAGGCGGCCCCACGACGTAAGATGCGTGGCATAGACGCTGATCGTGGCCCCGTCGATGCGGACCGTCGCCTCGAGGAGCGCCCGCGGCTCTCCGAGGCATGGCAACGGATGCACCTGCGCCCGCACGATCCGGCCGCGGGTGAGGATGGCGTTGCCATATCCGCCGCCCCACCGGACATAGCTCGGGGCGAAGTAGCCGTGGAGGCCGGTGCGCGACTCCAACTCCGCGAACTGATCGCGAAAGCGCGACTGCCACGTCTTGCGATGCACTTCCTGCAAGGCCACG
>CAXTNS010000096.1:0-14349 GCA_964245465.1 uncultured Thermoanaerobaculia bacterium | reverse complement strand
CAAGAAACCCCCGATCGGCTAAGATCCCTCCTCTTTCCCCGGCCTCGCCGGCTGTGTCAGCAGGAGGTTTCAAGATGGGTCTTTTGAGCGGAACCGTCGCCGTCACCCGGTTCAACGTCGCCGTGCCCCAGGAGGGTCCGGACTTCGAGCGCGCCCGCTTCTGGGAGATCGAGCCCGGCTCGGAGGTGCGCGAGCGGATCGGCGTCGTGCCGTTCGAGCTCGACGCGGCCTATGAGGTCGCCCAGGGGCGTTACGCCTTCCGGGTGCGCGTCGACCGGATCCGGCCCGACGCCACGGCCGTCAAGGAGCGGATGAGGGAGCTGGTCAAGGCCGAGATGGAGGCGACCGGCAAGCCGTTCGTGGGCCCGAAGACCCGCAAGAAGCTGCGCGAGCTGGCCGAGGCCGAGTCCGTCATGCGCCAAGCGCCACGGACCCGGATCGTCGAGTGCTGCATCGACGGCTCCATCCTCTACGTGGCCAGCACGGCCAAGACGTGGCTCGGCACGGTGCTGACCCTGCTGCGCCAGGCCGGCGTCGAGGGAGACTTCAAGGCCCCGTGGCTGGACGAGGCGCCCGAGGCCGAGGAGATGAGCGACGTCGTCATGCCCAAGGAGCCGGGCCAGTCCGTGCTGGGCTGCCGGTTCCTGCGCGCCCTGCTCGAAGAGTCGGACGTCATGGTGGAGCCGGAGACGGGCAGCGTGCGGCTCGCCACCCGCGAGGCCCGGGTGACTCTCGCCGGTGCCGTCCTGAACGAGCTGTTCCACTACCTGGAGGAAGGGGCTGAGATCCTCTCCGCCAAGATCCACGTGGGCGCGATCCCCATGCGCTTCGACGCCCTCTCCTACCGCCTCAACGGCCTGAAGCTCGAGCCGGTCAAGAACGAGCACTGGACGATCGACCTCGACCAGCGCCTGGAGCAGATCGCGGGCATTTTCGAAACCCTGGACGGCAAGTACCTGGCCTTGAAGGAGAAGATGAACGCGGCCCCGGTGCCGGTCCCCGAAGAGGGAGTGGCGGCCGCCACGTAGAGCTGCCCCAAGTCTTGCAAGATCCTTCTGAAGAGGAGGACCACCATCATGCCGCTCTGGCTCCTGGCGGGTTTCTGGGGATTGCTGGCGGGATCGGCCCTGCTGCTGGGCGCGGCGGTGGGGTATCTGGCGAACGTGCCGCAGCGGATCACGGCCGCGGTGACGGCGTTCGGCAGCGGCGTCCTCATCTCGGCGCTGTCGTTCGACCTCATGGACGAGGCCTTTCGGCGCGGGGGATTCCTCTCGACCGCGACAGGCTTCCTTGCCGGGGCCGTCCTCTTCACGGCGGCGAACGCCTGGCTGAACCGCCGGGGAGCCAGGCACCGCAAGCGCTCGGGTAGCCAGCCGTCCGAGGACCAGCACGGGGGGAGCGGCCTCGCCATGGCCGTGGGAGCGCTGATCGACGGCATCCCGGAGTCGATCGTCATCGGCGTGAGCCTGATCGAAGGGGGCCGGGTGAGCTGGGTCGCCGTGGTGGCCATCTTCCTGTCCAACATCCCCGAGGGGCTTTCCAGCTCGACGGGGATGAAGAAGGCCGGCCGGTCACCCGGCTACATCTTCGGCATCTGGACGGGGATCGCCCTGGTCTCGGGCATCGCGGCTCTCCTCGGCTACGCCGTCTTCCGTGACTTCCCGGCCGGGACGATCGCGGCCACGACGGCGCTCGCGGCCGGGGGGATCCTGGCCATGTTGATCGACACCATGATCCCCGAGGCCTTCGAGCAGGCCCACGAGCTCGCTGGGCTCATCACCGTCGCCGGCTTCCTGATCGCCTTCGCCCTGAGCAAGCTCGCGGGGTGAGGGATCGGTCAGAACCGCGCGCCGAGGCTCAGCCGGAAGGTGCGGGCGGGCAGGATGTAGTACTGGCCGTCCCCCAGCTCGCTCTCGGCCACGGGCGGCCGGGTGTCGTTGAGGTTCTCGCCGTCCAGGCGGATCTCCCAGGTGCCGAAGCGGTAGCCGAGGCCGGCGGCCCAGGTGGTGTAGTCGGGCGCCAGGGCCGTGTTGCGCTTGTTGAGGAAACGCTCGCCCACATAATTGGCCAGCACGAAGCCGGTGAAGCCCTGGGCCGGGGTGTAGACCAGCCCGGCCGAAGCCAGCTTGCGGGCCGACAGCTCCAGCCGGTTGCCGTCGAGCTGGGTAGCCACGCCGTCGAAGTCCTGGACGAAGTCGCGGAACTTGGCGTCGTGCCAGGCGTAGGTCGCCTGCCAGAGGAGGTCGGAGAGGACGCGCCCCTTGGTCTCCAGCTCCACGCCCCGGAAGCGCTCCGAGCCGGCGTTGACCAGGCGCGGCAGGCCGTTGACCGACTGGGCCACGACCAGGTTGTCGAAGTCCATGGTGAACCCCGTGAGCTCCCACTCGAACCGGCCGTTGGACAGGCGGTTCTTGATCCCCAGCTCATAGCTCTCGGCGTCTTCGGGCTTCAGGATGTCGGCCTCGGCCTCGGGACCGAAGTCGATGGCCGCGGGCTTGAAGGTGTTGCGGTAGTCGGCGAACAGCCAGAGGCCATTCGAATCGTTACCCCAGGCGAGCCAGCTCACGCCCACGGTGCCGCTGCCGCGGGTGACCTCGCGGGTCTGCTTGCCCTCTTCTTCTTCCTCGCCCGGCTCCTCACCGCCGGACAGCACCTCCTCGCCAGCCTCGCGATCCTCGGCCGTGCGATTGAGGCGCGCGCCGATCTGGAAGTGCCAGCGCGGGGCGGGATTCCACTCGGCCTGGGCATAGAGGCCGGAAAAGTTGCGCTCGTCTTCCACGTCGAAGCCCATCTCGCGTTCCTGGTTCTCGCTCGACGGGGCGCCGCGGCCGCTCAGGGGCACGAAGTAGCTGAAGGTCTCGGCCTCGCCCTCGGCCCTGCCGTAGAGGTGGTCGAATCCGGTGATGAGCTGGAAGCTCGGCGAGAGGCGCCAGGCGATGTGGCTGTCCAGATAGAGATCGTCGATCGACAGGTCCTGCTCGAAGCCGCGGGCGTTGGGAGCCGAGTTCGAGACGCCGGTGAGGAAGCCCCGGATCGTGTCGCGCTCCGAGTGGGTGTAGGAAAGAGTGGTGGACCAGGAGCCGCCGGCGAGACCGTGGTCATAGCCGGTCACGAAGTGGAGCCGGTTCTCGTCGATCTTGGCGTCGCGCGGGTTGTAGTTGGTGTCGACGGGGGTGAGCGGCGAGAGGATGGGCCCTTGGCGGACGCGCGGGCTGGCCGGATCCTGGTCCACGATCGAGCCGTCGAAGTCGAACCGGAAGCTGCCGCCGGCCGCGTCGAGCGCGGAGCGGTAGAGCACGTGGCCGCGGTCAAAGCCCGTGCGGTCGTCCTTGAAGCCCTGCTTCACGCCGTCCGCGGAGAGCGATTGCCGGAAGTGGTCTGAGCCGGGCAGGGGGGTCGAGAACGACGCGCCGCCGCTGCTGTAGTTGCCGCCCCAGATCCGTCCTGAGCGCCCGGCCGTGCCGGCCTGGCGGTGGATGACGTGGATCACACCCACGAACGAGGTGGCGCCGTACATCACGGGCGCCGAGCCGCGGAGCACCTCGATGCGCTCGACGCTGGTCAGGTCGACGCTCGGCAGGGCGGGGTTGAAGGCGCCCCCCCAGGGCACCCCGTCCACCACGAGCAGGAAGGCGTCGAACTCGCGCAGGCCCCAGATCTCCGGCACCGAGCCGGCCGGGCCCGTGTCACCCCCTGGGGCGACCGAGATGCCGGCGGCCAGGGCGAGAGCCGAGGGGAGGTCGGTGACGCCCCGGGCTTCCAGCTCCTGGCCGGAGATGACGGTGACGGAGGCGGGAACGGTCTCGACGTCCTCCGGCGTGCGGGTGGCGGTGACCTGGATGGTCTCGGTGACCGTGGGGGCGGGTTCCTGGGCATGAGCAGGGAGAGCGGCTCCCAGGACAGTGGCAAACACCGCGGCTGTCGCGGGCATCGCGAGCCCACGGAAAGTCTTTACGGAAAGCATGCGAAAACTCCTCCTGCTCAGCAGGGTGATGAACGGTTGAAGACGGTTCGGTCTGACGGCTGGAGCGACCGGCTCGTCTATTCGTTCTGCCGCTGGGTCAGCAGCGACTGTGGAGACGGGAAAGGCGGGCTCCGGAACGGGCGCCGCGGCGATCGAGAACCGCTGCGGCAGCTCGACGGCGGTCTCCCGGTGCTCGTCGCCCAAGCGAAGCAGCAGGCGGGCGGCGGGCTCGAGCGGCGTCCATTCGAGCGCGGCCTCGGAGCCGGCGAGGAGCGTGGCTCCGGACTGAGGCGAGACGAGCCTGACGGACACGCTCTCCGGGAGCGGCGCATGGGCTGCGGGAGCGGCCGGGACGAGCCCGGCCAGCGCAAGGAGAAGGCGGAAGCGGTTCATTGGGACTTTCTACGATACAGGTGCACCAAAGTTGTTACAAGGAGATCCCGGCACGGAATCGCGATAGGCTCTCACCTCGTTGAGCACGCCGATCCTTCGTCTCCTGCTCGCCCGCCACGGCGAGGTCCCTGCGAACCGCGAGCTTCGCTACGTGGGCTCGCTCGACGAGCCGCTGGCCGCTCCGGGCCTCGAGCAGGCGGACCGCTTGGCCGCCGCCCTGGCCGGGCTGCCGGTCCGGGCCGTCTACAGCAGCCCCCTTCTCCGTGCCCAGGAGACAGGACGCCGGATTGCCGCGGCCAGGGATCTGCCATTGAACCTCGATCCCCGCCTGCGCGAGCAGGCCTTTGGCGAATGGGAGGGGCGCACCCGCCGCGAGGTGCTGGCGGACGACGGCGAACGCCTGCTGCGCTGGGAGGCCGATCTCGGTTCCTCACCCCCCGGCGGTGAATCCCTGGTGACCGTCCAGGAGCGCATACTCGACCTCGTGACCGGCCTCTCCCGGGAGCATCGGGGGGACTGGATCGTCCTGGTGAGCCACGTGGGCCCCATCAAGGCCCTGCTCTGCGCCGCCCTGGGAGTGCCGCTCGCGGCCGCCCGCCACCTGTTCCTGGACCCTGCCACCCTGAGCGTCGTCGACTGGGGGGACCATCCGGTGGTCCGCCTGTTCAACGCCCATGGCCACCTGGGCTGGGATTCGGCCCGCTGGATGGTCAAGTAAATTCGGCCACCACGGGCACGTGATCCGAGGGGGACTCCCCCTTGCGCTCGTCGCGATGGATCACGACGCCCGTGCACCGGTTGAGCATGCGCTTCGTGCCCAAGATCAGGTCGATCCGCAGGCCGTTGTTCTTCTGGAAGGCGAGCTGCCGGTAGTCCCACCAGGAGTAGAGGCCTCCCTCCTCGTGGTGCTTGCGCAGCAGGTCGTGGAGCCCCCAGGAGGTGATACGGGCGAGCGCCGCGTGCTCCTTGGGGTGGAAGTGGATGTGCCCCCGCCAGAGGTCGGGATAGCGGACATCCCGCTCCTCGGGCGCGATGTTGAAGTCGCCCAGGAGGACCAGCGAGCCCCCGGGCTTGGCCGTCTCGTCGAGAAAGGCCCGCAGGCGCGCCAGCCAGTCCATTTTGTAGACGAACTTCTCGCTCTCGGGCGACTGGCCGTTGGGCACGTAGACATTGACAATCCGGACCTTGTCGACGGTGGACGCGATCAGCCGCCGGGGCGCGTCCGGCTCGTCGTCCGGCAGGTTGCGCACGACTTTGGTCATGGGCTGGCGCGAGAGGATGGCGACGCCGTTGTAGGTCTTCTGTCCGAAGACCTCGGCCTCATACCCCAGGTCAGAAAAGACATCGAAGGGGAAGCCGTCGTCCGTGGTCTTGATCTCCTGGAAACAGAGCACGTCCGGGCGCTCGCGCTCGGTCCAGGCGGCCACCCGCTCCACCCGGGAGCGGATCGAGTTGACGTTCCAGGTGGCGATCTTCAAGGCCGGCTCTCCAGCACCAGGGCGATCAGGGCCGCGACCGTCCGGTGGCGCTCGATCGGATGGCGCAGCCGCTGCTCGGCCGGTGAGGGGTCGCTGCTGTCCGTCGGCTGGCTCACGATGGATCTCTGCGGTCTCTGCGCGAGGAAGGATCTTATCGAAAGGGAACGCCGGAGCCCAAACACTCCGGCGTCTGTTCTCGTATAAAAGTTTGGAGACGGACAGCTCAGGACACACTCTCTCCTCTCCAAACCTCCCTCCTCCAAAACCCCGCTGAAGCGGGGTCTTTTTTTGCCAGGAGGGCTACCTCTTCCTCCGCGTCTCCGGACCGGGGATGCCCGGAGGCGTCGCGACCGGCGCGCCGCCGGGACCGTGCCGAGCCAACTCGCGCGCGGTGTAGTGGGCCATGACGCTGTGCCTGCGGCCATAGAGGAAGTAGATGACGAGCCCGAGCAGGAGCCACAGGGCGAGCCGCCACCAGTTCGCCGTGGGCAGCGAGAACATGAGCATCAGGCAGGCGAGGATGCCCATGACCGGCACGAACGGCACCCAGGGGCAGCGGAAGGGTCGCTCCGCGTTGGGATACTTCCGGCGCATGATGAGCACCGCCAGGCACACGACCACGAAAGCGAACAGCGTGCCGATGTTCGTCAGGTGGAGCAGCGCGTCGATGGGCAGGAAGCCCGCGAGGCAGACCACGAAGGCGCCGATCAGGATCGTCGACTTGTGGGGCGTCCGGAACTTCGGATGCACCTCGCCAAAGAAGCCCTTGGGCACCAGGCCGTCGCGGGCCATGGCGAGGAACACGCGAGGGCCGGAGAGCATCATCACCAGGAGCACCGAGGTGATGCCCGCGACGCCGGCCGTGGCGATGAGCCCCTCGGCCCAGCCGATTCCCTTCTGGTTGAAAGCGATGGAGACCGGCGCGTTGACGTCGAGCTGGTTGTACTTGACCATGCCCGTCAGCACCGCCACCACGGCGATGTAGAGGACGGTGCAGACGAGCAGCGAGGTGATAATGCCGATCGGCACGTCGCGCTGCGGGTTCTTGGCCTCCTCGGTGTGGGTCGACACCGAGTCGAAGCCGATGTAGGCGAAGAAGATGATGGCCGCTCCGGCGAGCACCCCCAGCGGGTTGCCGGAGGCGTCGGCCTGGCCGGCGATGTGATTGCCGAAGATGTTGAGGCCGGTCCAGCCGTAGGGCGCGAAGGGATGCCAGTTCGCCGGGTCGATGAAGAAGGCGCCGACGCCGATGACGAACAGCACGGCGGCCAGCTTGATGATCACCATGGCGGCGTTGAAGCTGGCGCTCTCCGAGATGCCCTTGACCAGCACCGCGGTGACCACGATCACGACGAGGATGGCCGGCAGGTTGAGCAAGGAGCCGGTGCCCACGAAGCCGCCCGAGACCGCGTCATAGCGCCAGGGGGACTCGCGCAGGTACTCGGGGAAGTGGATGCCGAGCTTGCCGAGCACGTTCTGGAAGTAGCCCGACCACCCGGTCGCCACCGTGGCGCTGCCCACGGCATACTCCAGCACCAGGTCCCAGCCGATGATCCAGGCGAACAGCTCGCCCAGGGTGGCGTAGGCATAGGTGTAGGCCGAGCCCGCGACCGGCACCATCGCGGCGAACTCCGCGTAGCAGAGGGCGGCGAAGATGCAGGTGATGCCGGCGATGACGTAGGAGAGCATGAGGGCGGGGCCGGCGACGTTGTGCGCCGCGGCGCCGGTCGCCACGAAGATGCCCGCGCCGATGATGGCGCCCACGCCCAGGGCGGAGAGCTGGACCGGTCCGAGGACCCGCCGCAGCCGGTTCTCCCCCTTCATCTCCTCCAGCAGCAGTTCGAGCGGTTTTCTGGCAAAAAGTGGGTTTGCCACGATGTCTTAGACCTCCAGAGCGAAAATCAACGTTAGGCCCTCGTCTTTCCCGCCGGAGCGGGCCCGTTAAAACGAGAATCTGGCTTGCGCCATAGGAAGTACACGGGGATGCCGATCAGCACGATCACCAGGCCCCGGCCGGCCGTGGCCGTCCTGTAGATGAGCAGGACGAGCGAGATCACGGTGGCGGCCACGATATAGAGGGCTGGCACCAGCGGGTAGCCGAACGCCCGGTAGGGGCGCTCCGCCTCCGGCCGCTTGCGCCGCAGGACGAAGATGCCGGCGATCGTCAGGATGTAGAAGATCAGCACGGCGAAGACGACGTAGTCGAGCAGGTCGCCGTAGAGGTTGCCGTAGGTGACCGCGCCGCCGTCGCCGATCACCCGTGTGCGCGGGAGCACCAGCAGGGAAGCCCAGATGCCTTGCAGGATCAACCCGAACGCCGGCACGTGTTTCTCGTTGAGCGTTCCCGTGCGTCGGAAGAACAGGCCGTCGCGGGCCATGGCGTAATACACCCGGGCGCCCGCCAGAATCAGGCCGTTGTTGCAGCCGAAGGTCGAGATGATGATGGCGACCGCCATGATCGCCGCTCCGGCCGGGCCGAAGATCACCTGCAGCGCCGCCGTGGCCACCCTGTCGTCCGGAGCATTCTGGATGGCGTGGAGCGGCAGGGTACACAGATAGGCCACGTTCGCCAGGATGTAGAGCCCGATCACCAGCATGGTGCCGAAGGCGAGCGAAAGCGGGATGTTGCGCCGCGGGTTCTTGACCTCGCCCGCCGTGAACGTGATGTTGTTCCAGGCGTCCGCGGAGAAGAGCGATCCCACCTGGGCTACGCAGAAGGCGATGAACAGGCCGAACAGGCCGGCCGTGGCCGCTGTCGGTGCCGCGACCGGCACGTCGGGCCGGACGGTGACCACGTCGCGCGGCGTCCAGAAGTCCGTGAAGTTGGCCGAGATCGCCCCGGCGTTTCTCCCGACCAGGATGCCCAGGAGGATCAGGGCGATGAGCGACAGGGTCTTGGCCGAGGTGAAGGTGTTCTGGATGGCTTTGCCGAGCTTGATGCCGCGGGTGTTGAGCCAGGTGAGGAAGACGATCAGGAGGATGCCGACCAGTTGCTGCACCGAGAGGCTGATCGCGTACTTCTCCGTGAGGTCGATCGGCGGGATGATCCAGGCCGTGGGAGAGATCGCGGGGATCAGCACGCCCAGGAACCGGGCGAAGCCCACGGCCACGGCGGCGATGGTGCCGGTCTGGATCACCATGAACAGCGTCCAGCCGTAGAGGAACCCCCAGAGGGGCGAGTAGGCCTCGCGCAGGTAGACGTACTGCCCGCCCGCCTTCGGCATCATGGCCGCCAGCTCGCCGTAGGAGAGAGCGGCGGCGATGGTGAGCAGGCCCGTCACCACCCAGACCATCAGCAGCCAACCCCCCGAGCCCACCAGGCGGGAGATGTCGGCCGGGACGATGAAGATGCCGGAGCCGATCATCGATCCGGCCACGATCATGGTCGAGTCGAGCAGACCGAGCTCGCGGACGAACCCTGTCGAGGCTTCCTCGGTGCGGCTCGGAGTCGCGGCGATGCTTTCCGGCATAAGGTCTCCCTTAGAGCGGCAACATCCTACAGGGAGAGCCGCGCCATGTCACCAGGGAGTGACGGCGTCCCGGCAATCCGCGTCTTATAAGGAATGCTGGCCGAGAGAGGGCCGGTCCATCCGCACGCTCCCTTCCTCGGCAGGGCTGCCTGCCAACGGCCGGGGCGGGCTGATCCAGTTTCCCTGGGCAAAGTCCACCCCCAGGGCCTTCAGACGCTCGACCACGGCGGAGTTGGTCACCCCCTCGGCGACGGTCTGGATGCCCATCACGTGCCCCACCTGGTTGATGGACTCCACCATGGCCCGGTCGAGGGGATCGGTGACGATGTCCTTGATGAACTTGCCGTCGATCTTGAGGAACGAGACCGGCAGGTCCTTGAGATAGCTGTAGGAGGACATGCCGGTGCCGAAGTCGTCGAGCGAGAAGCGGACGCCCCGGGCCGCCAGTTGAGCGAGGAGCTCCTGGGCCTGGGGGAGGTTCTCGATGGCCGCCGTCTCGGTGATCTCGAAGCAGAGCTTGCTGGCCGGGATCCCCGAGGCGGCGAGCTCCTCTTCCAGGAAGCCGAGGAACTCCTCGTCGCCCAAAGATACCGCCGAGAGGTTGATGGAACAGAGCTGGAGAAGGGCCAGAAATGGCGGCGGCTGGCCGATCAGCGTCTGGATCGAGTTGCGGATCACCCAGCGGTCGATCGAGCGCATCAGCCCGTAGCGCTCCGCCGCGCGGATGAAGTCGCTCGGCAGGTGGATGCGCCCGTCGTCCTCCACCATGCGCAGCAGGACCTCGAAATACAACCCGGGGGGCACCTGGGGCGAGAGCGGCTGGATCTGCTGCGAGAACAGGCGGAAGCGGTTCTGCTCCAGGGTCTGCTGGATGCGCACCACCCAGTTCATCTCGCCGTGGCGGCGCACGAACGTGGCGTCGTCCTCCTGGTAGACCTGGACGCGGTTGCGCCCCTTCTCCTTGGCCACGTAGCAGGCGTGGTCGGCGGCCGAGAGGAGGTGCGCCACGGTGCGGAACTCGCGGGTGATCGGCACGAGGCCGATCGAGGCGCCCACGGCGAAGGTCTTGTCGCGCCAGTTGAACCGGAACTGCTGGAGGGCGCGGTGAAACTCCGCCACCAGCCGCTCGGCCCGGTCGAGGGTGCAGCGGGTCAGGAGCACGCCGAACTCATCGCCGCCGAGCCGGGCCACGAGGTCCGAGTCGCGCATCGAGTCCTGGAGCAGGGCCGTGACGCGGCAGAGCAACTCGTCGCCCGCCAGGTGGCCGCAGGTGTCGTTGACCAGCTTGAACTGGTCCAGGTCCAGGTAGCAGAGGGCGTGGGTGTTCGCGAGGCTGCGCGCCTCCTCGAGCGCCCGCTGGAGGTGGCCGTCGAAAGCCTGTCGGTTGAGCAGGCCGGTCAGCTCGTCATGGGTCGCCTGGTGGGCGAGCTGGAGGGCCATCAGGCGCTTGTCCGAGACGTCCTGGAACACCAGCACGGCGCCGATGACGCGGCCGTCGTGGGCGCGGATGGGGGCGCAGGTGCTCTCGATGGCGTAGCGCCGGCCGTCGCGCCGTTCGAGCGTGATGCGCTCGGCCAGGCGGAAGCTCCGGCCCTCTTCCAGGCAGTGGCGCAGCAGCCCCTCGATCTCGATCTCCCGGTCACCGCCCGCGGGCTCGGTCAGGCGGAAGATCTCGGGCAGCGGCCGGCCCAGGGCGTCGGCCCGTTCCCAGCCGGTGAGCTTCTCGGCCACCGGGTTCAGGTACTTGACCCGCCCCTCGCCGTCCGTCGCCAGGACGCCGTCCCCGATCGAGGCCAGGGTCACCTGGGCGATCTCCTTCTCGGCGAACAGCTCGGCCATCTGCCGCTCGTAGGCCCGGGTAGTCTGCATCAGCAGGTTCCGGAGGATGGCGTTGTCGAGCTCGACGGGACCGTTCTTCACGCCGTCTCCTCGTGGAGCAGCACCAGGATGGCCGTGTGGTTGTAATAGGCGAGATTGCCACGCGGGGTGGGGCCGATCTCCCCGAAGGTGAAGAAGCCCGACAGGGCGGCGCCGCCCAGGGCCTGGTGGAGAGCCGTCACCTCCCGGCAGGCGAGGTCGTCCAGCACCACCTCGCGGGCGGCGCAGGAACAGAGCACGGCCGCTTCCGGCGTCGGACCGGTGCCAATCCCGGCGGCGGTTTGCACGAGCGAGAGCCCGTTGCCGATCCCCAGCCGCACCTGATCCCCGGTCTCGATCTCTCCCCAGTAGGTGGCGGCGCCGGGCGGCTCGTCGAAGGCCCGCAGGCTGCGGTAGAGCCCCTTCCGCTCCGGGTTGGGGCCCTGGATGATCAGAGGATAACAGTTGGCCGAAGCGGGCAGGGGGGCAAGCTCGCCGTCCACCACGAAGAAGCGGCGGTACCACTCCGTGGCCGGCTCGCCGTCGATCTCGTGCACCACCGTCCCTTCGGCCCGCGTTACGGTATAGACGGGGGAGGCCGGGCTCCAGCCGCGCACCACCTCGACCCGCATGGAGATCCCCTGGAGGGTCACCACCAGACAGGCTGAAGGGAGCACCCGCTCGCCCACGAACACCCGGGCGCCCGCGCGGGCCACCGGCTCGCTCTGGGAGGCCAGGCCGCCGGCGATCAACGGGGGCATGCTCGCCAGGCTCCGTCTCAGCTCGGCCAGGAACCGCTCGGTGGGGAAGCGCAGGCCGTCCACCAGGATCAGGGCGCCGTCGGAGCCGGCGATCCGGCGGGCCACGGCCTCCACCCGCCTCGAGGACGGCGGCTCGCCGAAGGTCCCGGGGATCACCTCGACCGAGGCGCGGTGGTGGGGATCGTCGAGCCAGAAGAGCTGAATGGTGCCCTGGGCCGTCATGGCGCAGTCCGCGAACTGCATCACGGCCTCGCAGCCGAAACGCAGCGTATCGGGCCATGCCGAGCCCATGGCCGCCAAGACGTCGCGCAGCTCCTCCGCGGGCGGCAGGAACGCCAGGGCGAGGTCGGGCGCACGCCCGGCTTCCCCGGCGGCCGCGATCAGCAGGTCCCGCGGATAGACTCCCTCAGGCAGATGAATCGTTCGACTCTTCATGACGAGACAGGAAAGCTTACCGGATGGCGACACCGTCCGGCCCGTGTCCTCTCCCCCTGATTAAAGCATGTGTTGGCGGATTCTACGCCGGGGGACGGATCAGTAGGAAGAGATCCCTCTGAGAGCGGGAGAGAGAAATGACTACTCGGAAGCGGGCCGTCAGCTCAGACTTCAGCCCATCCGCACGGCCTTCCAGCTTCCCAAGCCGGCTGTGAAGAAGAGGCAACTGCTCGTTGAGATGTGCAAGGAGCGCCTGATGAGCTTCACGGTTTTCCCGGATCTCGTTGGCCAGTCCCTCACAACGCTCACCCAGGAGCTCCACCCTGACGGCCAGACGGCTGACCCGTGGAGCTGACCTAATCCAGCCCCGCCTCCTTGTACTCCCCGTAGACCTCCCGCAGGGCATCCGAGATCTCGCCCAGGGTGACCTCGGCCCGCACACAATCCAAAATCTGGGGCATCAGGTTGCGGTCCTCGCGGGCGGCGGCCGTCAGGCCGTGCAGGGTGGCTGTGGCGCGGCTGGCGTCCCGGCGCCGGCGCAGGGCGCGGACCCGCTCCGCCTGCTCGCGCTCGGCCGCGGGATCGATCCGCAGCACTTCCGTGGGCAGCTCCTCCTCGGCCTGGAAGGCGTTGACGCCCACCACGACCTCCCGCTTCTCCTCGACGGCCATCTGATAGCGGTAGGCGGCCTCGGCGATCTCCTTCTGCTGGAAGCCGCCCTCGAGAGCGGCCAGGGCGCCGCCCATCTCGTCGATCCGGCGGATGTAGTCCCGCGCCCTCTGGACGATCTCGTCCGTCCACGCCTCCACCACGTAGGAACCGCCGAGGGGATCGGCCACGTCCGCCACGCCGCTCTCATGGGCGATCACCTGCTGGGTGCGCAACGCCACCCGGGCCGCCTCCTCGGTGGGCAGGCCGAGCGCCTCGTCGAGCGAGTTCGTGTGGAGGGACTGGGTGCCGCCGCAGACCGCCGCCAGGGCCTGGATCGCCACCCGCACCACGTTGTTCACCGGCTGCTGGGCCGTGAGGGTCGAGCCCGCCGTCTGCGTGTGGAAGCGCATCCAGAGGGACCGGGGGTCCTTGGGAGAGAAGCGCTCCCGGACCAGCTCCGCCCACAGCCGGCGGGCCGCGCGGAACTTCGCCACCTCTTCGAGAAAGTTGTTGTGGGCGTTGAAGAAGAACGACAGGCGCGGAGCGAAGCCGTCGATGCCGAGCCCCCGGTCCAGCGCCGCCTGCACGTAGGCCAGCCCGTTGGCGAGGGTGAAGGCCACCTCCTGCACGGCCGTCGAGCCCGCCTCGCGCATGTGGTAGCCGGAGATCGAGATCGTGTTCCACTTCGGCACCCGGTCGGCGCAGAAGGCGATGATGTCCGTCACCAGCTTGAGCGATGGGCCGGGCGGGTAGATATAGGTGCCGCGGGCCGCGTACTCCTTCAGGATGTCGTTCTGGACCGTGCCGCCCACCTTGTCCCAGGAGGCCCCCTGCTCCTCGGCCACGGCGAGATAGAGCGAGAGGAGGATGGCCGCCGTGGCGTTGATCGTCATCGACGTGGTCACCCGGTCGAGGGGGATGCCTTCGAAGAGCCGGCGCATGTCCTCGACGGAATCAATCGAGACGCCGACCTTGCCGACCTCGCCCGCCGCGAGCGGATCGTCCGAATCAAGGCCGATTTGCGTTGGCAGATCGAAAGCGACGGAGAGGCCCGTCGTCCCCTGCGAGAGGAGGTACCGGTAGCGCTGGTTGGACTCCGCGGCCGAGGAATAGCCGGCGTACTGGCGCATGGTCCAGTGCCGCTTCCGGTACATGTCCGGGTAGAGGCCGCGGGTATAGGGGAACTGCCCCGGATCACCCACCCGCTCCTCGTAAGAGATGCCCGCCACGTCGTCCGGCCTGTAGAAGCGCCGGATGGGGATCTCGGAGGACGTCTGCCGCTCAGAATCTGCGGGCGGGGCGGCGGCGGGGCGGTCGGTCTTCGTCTCGGTGGCCATGGA
>CAXTNS010000095.1:12570-14362 GCA_964245465.1 uncultured Thermoanaerobaculia bacterium | reverse complement strand
TTCCCGAACTGCTCCTGCGTCATCTGGGCATAGGAGCGTAAAAAGATAACTAAATGCCGAAGGACGGTCGGATCACCTCGTTTTGCCATAACTTTTCCTTGGAACTGGACATAAGGCATAGGGATTTGGTTCACTTTTCCCCGGAGGGCTGCCCTCGCGGCCAGGGAGGCCCCGGTGGAGCGCTCTCCAGGGAGCCGCTATGAATACCGTCTCGATCCGCCGCAAGGTCCTTTTCCTCCTGCTGGTCATGGTTTTAGCCACGCCGTGGGCCTCCGTCGCGGGCTCGCAACGCGAGAACCCGCGGACGATCCAGGACGTCGAACTGGGTGTGCCGGAGATCTTCAGCCGCATCTGGGGCTTCCTCGGAAGGGGCGGGAGTAAGGAAGGTTGTCACATCGATCCGTTGGGCCGCTGCCTGCCGAAAGAAGGTTGCAACATCGACCCGTGGGGCCGCTGCCTGCCGGCAGCCCAGCCGAAGGCGGGCTGCCATATCGACCCGTGGGGCCGTTGCATCGCTTGATGGCTCACCCTCGGTCTCCAAAGTAGGCGGAGGCCGAGGGTCTCACCTTCTCGAACTCGGCAATGACTTGCTGTGCCAGTTCCACGGTGGCGACCTCTCGCTGGGCGGCTTCGTAGAAGAGTCTCAGCGTAGCCAGAGCTTCCCGGTCGATCCCGTTGGCTCTGAAGATCCAGCCCATGGCGACTGCCAACTCCCGCACCTCCGCCGTCCGTCCAGCTTTGAGCCAGAGGACAGAAAGGTCGAGCGAGGAGAGGGCTGCGTCATAGGCAAGCTCACGGATCGTAAAATCCCGGCGTACCTGCTCCAAGCCAGCAGTGGCTTCCCCTATTCGCCCCTGTCCCGCCGCCACCTTTGCTGAGAGCCAGCTTACGCGGATGAGGTCCAACTCATTGGCCTGCTGGACAGCCAGTTCCCGCACCTGCGGTAGCAACTTAGCCGCTTCCTCGTAGCGCTCCAGGCGGCACAGATGATTGGCTGATTTGAAGCGGAACGCGAAGAGCTGACGAGGATCGCCCGAAGCTTCAATAAAGGGAGCCGCTTCCGACAAGGCCGCCAACGCATTCTGGTTATCTCCCCTCTGGTCAAAGACGTGCTCCTTCTGTAGCAGAAGGAACAGCAACGCCGTAGGGTTGTTACCTCCCTGAGAAGCTTTCGCCTGATCTAGCAACTCTAGGGCTTCCGAGAATTGGCGCTGCGCTCGCCGTAAGGAGGCCTGCATTGAAGGCAGCACCCACTCGCCGAGTAACTCGGGATCGGACTTGGCCCCCGCTCTCCAGAGGTCCCAGGCACGGGCGAACGCCTCGTCGGCTCCAAAGAGGTCGTTGGCGACCCGGCGGGCATTGGCAACGTGAGCCCAGCAGTAACCCTTGAGGCGTGATTGCCAGCTCTCCTCTCCAGGGTCCCTTTCGGCAATGGACAGGGCCAATTCAGCCAGTTCCAGAGCCTCGTCCGCCCTGTGAGCTGCTTTCTTCACGCTGGCCTCACAGGTCCGCACGGCCAACGCCCAACTCCAATAGTCCGGAAAGGCCTCGACCAGAGCGCTCCGCTCCTTGCGGGGGAGGGGCGTCAGGCTTTGAAAAAGAGATTCGGCTTGCTGCCTCGCCGCTTCTGCCTTCTCCTCCTTTCTGATGCGGATCAGCTCGGCCCGCATGGCTTGGGCCGCGGCGCGGCCCGCGGCCATGGCAGCGCGATCGATCCCCTGGCGCTCCTCGGGAGAGAGGGCGAGCGGCGAGGAATCCTTTGGCTGGGGCTCCGGGACGCTCCGGCCGTGGG